>JAFTJJ010000116.1 GCA_017456465.1 Clostridia bacterium
AATAAATAATAATGAATTATTTCCACAACTTTAAACTTTTAAAGCAAACTCTCCATAACAAACAAAAAATGCCAAATTTCACTCCATTCAAAACAACAAACAGAAAAATAATTCAATCACACCGCAAAAAAAAAACAACCAAAAACAGTTCCCGAGCTTTTTATCATTCAACATCCACAAAATCTGAGACAAGACACCCCCTGTCTCACAACGCACCAAAAAAATCAAAGGATCACACAAAAAAAAGGAGTGGCATTCACCACTCCTTAATTTTTTTTATTTCATCTATTCAAAAATTGCATCAACAAATTCTTTTGCGTCAAAGTCCAAAAGATCACCCACTTGCTCACCAACACCCACAAACCTCACTGGAACTTGGTTTTCAGTTGCAACAGCAAACACAGCGCCACCTTTTGCAGTCCCATCAAGCTTGGTGATTGCAAGATCTGTGATCCCAACAGCCTCGTCAAAAAGCTCAACTTGCGAAATCGCATTTTGACCAACACTTGCATCAATCACCAAAAGTTTGTGATATTCAGCCTCGGGATAATCCCTTTCAACAATTCTTGAAATCTTTTTGAGCTCTTCCATCAAATTGACTTTGTTGTGAAGCCTTCCCGCTGTGTCAATAATGAGCACATCAGCCTTTCTTGCCTTCGCTGACGCAATTGCATCAAACACAACAGCACCAGGGTCAGAACCTTGCTCATTGGTCACAATTTTCACCCTTGACCTGTCTGCCCAAATTTCAAGTTGTTCAGACGCAGCAGCTCTGAACGTGTCAGCAGCTGCAAGCACAACTTTTTTTCCCATTTTGTCGAATTTGTGCGCAAGCTTTCCGATTGTGGTTGTTTTGCCAACACCGTTGACACCAATCACCATCATCACGCACGGAAACGAAAATTCTTCAGCCTTGTTTTCTTCCAAAATGCCAATCAAGATTTCTTTGAGCAAAGCTTTGCAGTCGTCTGTTTTTTTGAGCTTTCTTGATTTTGTTTCATCCTTCAGCCTTTCAATAATTTCTTCAGTTGCAGCAGCACCAACATCAGATGAGAGCAAAACATATTCAAGCTCTTCAAAAAACTCCTCGTCAATTTCATTGCCCGTGAAGATAAATTTGAGCTTGTCTGCAAAATTCTTTTTTGTCTTTTGCATTCCCGAAAACAGTCTTGAAAAAAATCCCATAAAATTTACACACCTTCAGTTGAATTTTTGACAGCGTCACTGAGCTTGACAGACACCATTTTTGAAACACCTTTTTCTTCCATCGTCACACCATAAAGTGAGTCAGCAAGCTCCATTGTTGGCTTTCTGTGAGTGATGACAATGAACTGCGTTCCTGAACTGAACTTCTGCAAATATTTCGCAAATCTTTCAACGTTTGCATCGTCAAGAGCAGCCTCAATTTCGTCCAAAACACAGAAAGGCATTGGTCTGAGCTTCAAAATGGCAAACAAAATTGCAACAGCAGTCAAGGCCATTTCACCACCAGACAAAAGCGAAATGCTCTGAAGCTTCTTTCCAGGAGGCTCAGCCACAATGTCAATTCCACACTCAAGCAAGTTCTCGTCTTCTGCAAGCCTGAGCTCGGCACGACCACCGCCAAAAAGCTCCTTGAAGATTTTTTGGAAGTTCACATTGATTTCTTCAAATTGAGACTTGAATTTTGTTTCCATCTCATTTGTGAGCTCTTTGATGATCTTCACAAGATCCGCTTCAGCCTTTTCAAGATCATCACGCTGACCTGCAAAGTCGTCATATCTCTCTTGAACAGACTTGAGCTCTTCAATTGCATTCACATTGACATAGCCAAGCGCCGCAATCTGCTTTTTGATTTTTCCTGACTCAATCAATCCTTCCTTAAGGTCAAAGTCAGTTAGCTTTGCCTCCACGGCAGTTGCATAAGTCATGCCATATTCTTCCCAAACACGCTCTTGCATTGCTTCAATGTCAGAGTCAATTTTGGCAAGATTCATTTCCTCTTTGATTTTTTTGTCGTTTGCTCTTTGAAGCTCGCCTGAAAGCATAAGCTTCTTCGAGTCAGACTCAGCCATTTGGTTTTGATAGTCAGCTTTTGCACCATCAAGACTTGCAAGCTTGTTTCGAACAGCTTCAAGCTCCTTCATGTTTGCCTCATAAACTTCTTTGTTCACAGATTCAGCAATGTGCTTTTCAAGCTCAGCAATCGCTGTTGTGTTCTTTTGAAATTCAAACTTGTTTTCACGCATTCTGTAAACACTGACTGACAAATCATCTTCCAATTTTTGAATTTGACTTTCAAGTGAAGAAATTTGTGCAGACTCGCTTGCACTCTTGACTTTGAGCTCTGTCAAATGGTCATAAACCTCTTCACGTTGCTTGCGGAGTAAATCAAACTTGCTGTCGTTTTGCCTCTTTGATTCACTGGCTTCTGTTTTCTTGTTTGAAATTTCAGACTCTTCTTTGCTTGCAAGCTCAAGAGCACGGTCAATTGCATCAATTCTGTCCAAAATCGCCTCATTGTTGAAGTCAAGCTGCCTGTTTTCACGGTCAAGATCAGCAATCTGGTCATCGGCATTTTCGATGTCGTCTTCAAGCTTGACGCTTTCAACTTCAAGCTCGTGAATTTTTGCCACAATTTCTTCAGATTTTTGACTCAATTCCTCTTGCCTTTTCTTGAGTCTTTCATATTTGTCAGTTTTGGCTTTGATGTCGTTTTTCAAACTTTCAATCGCGGCAAGAATGTCCTTGATTTCACGCTCACGCCCAATCAAACTCACAGTGTTTTCCTTTCGGCTTCCACCAGAAATTGATCCGGCTGGATTGATCACATCACCGTCAAGCGTCACAATTTTCACTGCATAAGATGTGCTTTTTGCAAGATCCAAAGCATTGTCCATGCAGTCAACAATCACAGTTCCACCAAGCAAATGCTTGAACACTGGCTCGTTCTTCTGCGCAAATTCCACAAGCTCACTTGCGATTCCAAGCACACCTTTGGCGTTCAACTTCGATCTCACAAAATCAGGAACAGAACGCTCTTTCACTGCAGAAATTGGCAAGAAAGTTGCACGACCGAACCTGTTTTGCTTCAAAAATTCAACAATAAACTTCGCATCGTCTTCGTTCTTTGTGACAATGTTTTGAACCGCACTACCAAGCGCCATTTCAATTGCAGTTTCAAGCTTTTCAGGCACTTTCATCAACTTTGCAACAACACCAACAATCCTGCCACCAAGCCCCGTGTTCGTCTTTGCTTGCTCAAGAAGCCTTTTGACTGACACAATGTAACCCTCGTTGTCTTCTTGCATTTCTTCAAGCACTCTTGCACGCGAAAGCTTTGTGTGATATTCAACCTTGTCGTCATCAAGCTCTTTGGCTGTGATTGCAAGCGAATGATTGACTGAAAGCAACTCTTCAGAAAGATTGCCTTTTTCTCTGTTACTCTTCAAAATCTCGGCTTCAATTTTTTCAGACTCGATTTGCAGATTCTCTTTTTGCAATTCAAGGTCTCTTTTTGCTGCCTTGATCTGGTCTTGGCGAGCCATCTGCTCAGCTTGCTTTGCCTCGAGTGCTGTTTTTTCTGTTGAGAGCCCCGCAAGATTGGATTTCACATCACCAATCTTTTCAAGCGCATCATAAATTTCATCACCTGAGACCTGACTTGCAGCTTCACCCGCAGTGATCCTGTCCACAATCTCAAAATATTCGTCATTTGCTTTCTCGATTTGCCTTTCAAGCTCTGAAAGCACATGCTTGCTTTTTTCAAGAGATTTTTTCTTGTCTTCAATTTCTTCACCAATCGAAGATTGCAAAATCTCGTCCTGAGAAATCTCAGCTGAAATCTTGTCGTTTGTCTCTTTGATCGATGTTATTTTTTGTTCAAAAAGCCTCGCTTCACCTGAATGCTTTTCAAGTCCAACCGTAAGCTCCAAAAGCTCGTCACGAAGACTTGCAATTTGAGAGTCCAAATTTGAAATGCTGTCAACACTCTTGTTGTATTCTTCAACAGCCTTTTCAAACTCTGATTGCTTGTATTCAATT
>JAFTJJ010000117.1 GCA_017456465.1 Clostridia bacterium
CCGCAGACTTTCCAACGCCCGCTTCACCAACAAGAACAGGATTGTTCTTTGTTTTTCTGCACAAAATTTCAATCACGCGCTCGGTTTCATTGTCACGCCCAATGATTGGGTCCATCTTTCCATTTTTTGCTTTGGCAGTCATGTCGATGCCCATTTCAAGCAAGTTTTCAGGGAGCTTTGATTCCACTGGTTGCTCTGGCTTAGACTTTTGCTCACCGCTTCGCCTTGGCTCTTGAGATTGCATACGCTCTGGCCTTGCAGAATAAGTCGCTTGCCTTTGCCTTCTTGGTTGCACACCAAAAAACTCATCTTCAGAGCCCAAGGTGTTGAAAAGATCCTCAAACAACTTGTCGATGTTTGAAGACAAACTTCCCTTCTTGTTTGAATAAGTCACATTCCCATTTCCGTTTGAAAAATCTTGAGTGATGTATGGCGTCAATGCTTCCATAATCTCAGCAAGCGGAATGCCCATCACACTTTGAATAAGCATGCAAGCAGAACATTTCCTGAGCGACAACATTGAATAAAGCAGTTGCTCGGTTGTCACACCTCCAGTTCCCATTTGCCCTGCAAGCTCGATTGCTTGCTTGATGACAATGCCCGCATTTTGACTGTAGTCAAACACAGGCGAAACATGCCTGATGTTCACACGAGAAAGCGCAGCAATAACACTGTCCGGAGTGATCCCAAAATTCTTAAGCAGACTTCCTGCAACAGACTTTGATGCACATGTCATGCCATAAAGAATCGCTTCAGTCCCAATTGCATCACGATCATATCTCTTTGAAAAAGAAATTGCCTCGTCAATGATCACTTTTGTGCTTGGAGTCATTGGAAAATTCATCATTGTTAGTTGTCTCCTTTTTTCTCTAAAATTATGTATTTTTATCGATTTTTATCAAAATAACACGCATTTTTCATGTTTTTTTGATAATTTTTGCAGTTTTTATTTAATTCGCATGTTCTTGAGAGTAAGCCCAACACTCTTTGCCCTGTGCTTGTCACGCTCAAGCTCACCAAGCTCTGTGCCCATGCTTTTTTGAAGTGAAAAAGGCATTGAAGCTTGCTCGAGCTTTTCAAGAATCATGCCGTCTTTGAATGCAATGAGCCCAAGACACATTCCAAGTTTCAAGTCTCCCACATACTTCATGAGCTCAGTTTGTGAAATCTTGTGAGCGTTTGTGAGAACTCCCCAAGCCCGCATGACAAGATCCAAACAGTCGTCATAGCTCGTGGCTGCAATTCTCTCTCTCGCTCTTTTTTCTGCTTCTGCAATCGCAATCGCAACATTTGTGATTTCTTCCAAAATCTCACGCTCATTTTTGCCAAGCTTGCGAATGTTTGAAATGCGATACAAATATCCTTGCCCGCGTGTTTCGTCACCATAAATCCCTGACACACACACACCCTGCGGAGCAACTGTTTCAAGCGTTGACTCAAATGTTCCTGAAAGTGTCAACGCTGGCAAAAACATTGTCACACTTGCAGTCATTCCCGTTCCAAGATCTGCAATGTTTGATGACAAAAACCCAAGACCTTCGTCAAACGCAATGTCAAGCTTTGAACAAATGGCTTCATCAACAGACAAAAGTTGTCTGTAAACATCAACCAATGAAAGACCTCGAAGCGTGCATTCTTCACAAATGTGATCTGTTTCGTTCACCATGACAGAAATCGTTTCGTTTGCCCCAAGCATCACAGCTGAAATGTCACTTGAACTGATGAGCTCACGCGAAATAAGATGCTTTTCGTGCATGACCATTGCATCAAGCCTTGAAAGCGCACTTGTCATATAAACCTTGAAGTCGCCAAACTTCATGACAGCATCGACAATTTTTTTTGTGAGCGCCAAACCTTGCTCTTTTGAAATCTTTGATGGGAACGGATGCTTTGCAAGGTTTCGAACAAGCCTAACTTTTGACGAAATCACAATTGAACTCAAATCTTGAAGTGCCATGATCAATTTTCCCCCTTGATTTGTTCAATTTTTCGCTTGTAAGCATTTGCACCTTCAAAGTCCTCTTTTGCAGCACACTCTTGCATTTTCACGCGAAGCTCTTGAATTTCACGCTCTTTTTCAGCTTCACTCACAATTTTTTGAGGAACTCTCCCCAAATGCTCAAGACGCCCATGAATTTTGTAGGCTGCTCTTGAAATGGTGTCCCTGAAAACCTTGAAACAGTTCACACACCCAACAACGCCAGTTTCCTTGATGTCAGACTCGTGGGTCTTGCACATCGGACACATTCTGTCCTCAAACTCGTCAAAACCAAAAGCGCCAACAAACCCACTCATCTCACTTCCAAGTGCTTTTCTTGCATTCTCAAATCCATCAAACATCATGCTCGTCACCTCCATCAGCTTTAAGCAGCGACACAAGCACATTCTTGAAAGCCCTTGCTCTCACTTTTTCACGCATGATGATTGGCATTGTGAGAGAATCGTCAGACAAGCACTCAAGAGCAATTGCGCTTTCTTTTCCCGAAATAACTTTTTCACGGGTGAGCCTCTCCAAAATTTGCACCATACGCTTTTCAGAAAGCTCGTTTCCCACAGACTCAAGCACCAGATCAGTGATGTAACTGTCGTCATCCAGCCTGAGCTTTGAAATTTTGATGAACCCGCCACCGCCACGCCTGCTCTCAATCAAAAATCCTCGATCAACCGTGAATCTCGTCTCAAGAACATAGTTGATTTGACTTGGAGCACAAGAAAAGAACCCCGCAAGCTCGTTTCTTGAAATCTCAACATAGTCGTCATCCCCAAGCGTCTTCAAAATGAAATTTTCAATAATGTCTGAAATCGATGCCATTCGCTTTCCCTCCATCACTCGTGTGTGTTTGGTTGCTCACCTTGCATGTTTTTCAAGGTCACAAGATATCATAAGCCAAATTTTCTCCCAAACAAAAACCACCACAAAATCAAAATTTGACTTTCTTTGACTTTTACACTTATATAATAATCCAACACCCAAGATCTTGTCAAGCATCCATGCAAACATTTTGCAGAAAATTTGAAAGCACTCAAAATTTCTGCAAAAAAAAAGACCAACAATAAATCGTTGATCTTTTCCGCAATGTTAACCATGCATATAATCTGCTTTGGACACATTTTTCCAAATATCTTTTAACAGTTTGCCATCGATATGAGCTTTTGCTTTAAATTCTGATACACTTGCAAAAGTCTGAAGACTGCTTTGGTTCTTGTTTTCAAAAAATTCAATTAATGATGTTTTGTCGTAGAAAAAAACTCCGTATTTCCTGCCATCATAAAAAAATTCCATCTCGCTGTACATCAAAAGTCCCGCAACAAAATCATCAAAGTCCGGAATAAGTTTTTTCCCGCTTTTGTACAAGGCTCTTGCCTTGTTTAAAGAAACCAAATTCGGATACATCACAATGTCAGGACTTGGATTTGCCCCGCTGTGCTCCCAACCACAGTTTTTGCAAGGTCCGTTTCCAAATTGATCAATCGCAACAACTTTTCCACAAACATCACATGCCTTCAAAAAATCAAGAGCATATGGATCGTCATAGTCAAAGTACTTGAAATCTTTTGGATTGAGTCCACTCACATTTTTGTTTTTCTTTTCCCAATTGAACTGAACTTTTTCTTTCCAATCAAGATCTTTTGTCCACTCATAAGTGGTTGGCAAAAATTTCACAATATTTCCCTTCATTGATGGAAATGGCTCGTCATAACATATGACTGTGCTTGGTTTTATTCTTTTCAGCATTTCATTATAGCCAATCATAAAATCATCTTCGCAATTTTCACGAAAATATGTGCAGACCGCAACAATAGAACCTTCTTCAATGCCATCAAAGCAAAAATCAAAACTTTTTTCATCACTCCAACTAACAGTTGGAATAACTTTGAGACCTTTGCTTTGCCAATAAGCCCCACACCAACGATTCTTGAAAACACTTTCAATCTGCAGCGCAAGTGGCATATTCGTAAACAAACTGAAATCAGGAGATAACAAACAATAATAACCTTTGAGTTTTTCAAATTCTTGCTCAGCATTCTCATACACCTTTTCGAATTTCCAATCGTATGTAAAAAAATGTATTGTTTTGTCTGAGTTTTCTTTGTCGTCGTTTTTTGCATCAACATAACTCAAAAAACTTATCTTATCAACATCAATGTTTTGCTTTTTGATTGTCGGGAAATTGTATTTGCCACTTGACTTGTTGTA
>JAFTJJ010000118.1 GCA_017456465.1 Clostridia bacterium
TGATTGAAATCAACAACAAAACAATGGTCAAGAAGGGGACAGTTCAAGCTGGTGAAATGCTTGTTGATGGTCTTGGAATCGGTGATTCTCAGTCTGTTGTTCTTCGTGACAGAAAGCTTCTTTCAGAAGACGGTCTTGTGATTGTTGTTATTGGGATTTCTGCTGCAAGTGGTGAGCTCACAAGTGAACCTTACATGATCACTCGTGGATTTGTTTATACTGGTGAAGCTGAGGCGCTTGTTGAAGAAGCCAAGGAAATTCTTGTGGACAATTTGAAACTTATGGATCTCAAGGGTGTGACGGATTGGAATGATGCAAGAATGCAAATCAGAAAACCGCTCAGAAATTTCTTCTACAAAAAGACAAAAAGAAATCCAATGATTCTTCCAATCATCTTCAGGGTGTAAAGCCAAATATGGAAAACAACGAAAATTTGATTCAGCAAGATCGCATGGAAGAAGGGTTCAAGGACTTTGCTGTGAGGAGAGGAGTTCCGATCATTAGGGATTCAAGTCATGAACTTTTGCGTGAACTTGTGAAAAAACACAATCCAAAACATATTTTGGAAATTGGAACAGCTGTTGGCTACAGTGGGATCACAATGCTTGAAAATTGTTCAGCTGATTTGGTGACAGTTGAAAAGCTTGAAGAGTGTGCGACAGAAGCTGTGCACAATTTCAAGGAGGCTGGTTTTGAAAACAGGGTTGATGTGCATCTTGATGATTGCAGCAACTTTGTGACTGAACTTTTGATGGATGAAAACAATCTTGAAAAGTTTGATTTTGTGTTTTTGGATGGTCCCAAAGCACAATATCTCAATTTGCTTCCAAGTCTTCAGGCATTACTTGCACCGAACGGAATTCTTGTGGCAGACAATGTTCTCTTTCGTGGGTATGTTGAAAATCCCAAAATCGCTCCAAAGCGTTTCAGAACAATTTGGCAGCGCCTTAGAAGGTTTATTGAATATGTGTTTACATCGGGGGACTTTGTTGATGCTGAACTTTACAGGATTGAAGATGGTGTGCTTGTTGCAAGAAAACCCCAAAAGGATGACAAAAAGTGATGAATAATACAAAAGTTGAATTGCTCGCGCCAGCGGGTGACATGGAAAAACTCAAAACAGCGATCTACTTTGGGGCGGATGCTGTTTATTTTGCTGGCAAAAATTATGGTCTTCGAGCATTTGGCACAAACTTTGATGAGAAAGGAATCAAAGAGGCTGTTGAATTTGTTCATTCACATGGGAAAAAATGCTATGTGACTCTCAATGTTTATGCTCGCGACAATGATTTTGTGGGGCTTGAAAAATATCTGAATTTTCTTGAAAGTGTGAATGTTGATGCTGTGATTGTTTCAGACATGGGGATGTTTGCTTTTGTGAAAGCTCATGCTCCAAATCTCAGCATTCACATCTCAACACAGGCCAACACAACAAACAAATATGCTGTTGAAGCTTACAGAAAATTGGGTGCTGACCGAGTGGTTCTTGCCCGTGAACTTTCGTTTGATGAAATCAAGGCGATTCGCGCGTTTGACAAAACAACTGAACTTGAAATGTTTGTGCATGGTGCAATGTGCATTTCATACAGCGGCAGGTGCTTGCTTTCGAATTATCTCACAGGAAGGGATTCAAATCATGGTGAGTGTGCACAGGCATGCAGGTGGCATTATTCTTTGATTGAAGATTCAAGGCCTGACACAAAACTTGATGTTGCTGAGGATGCGCGTGGCACTTACATCATGAACAGCAAGGATCTTTGTTTGATTGAACACTTAAACAA
>JAFTJJ010000119.1 GCA_017456465.1 Clostridia bacterium
AGCCAGCACTTATGAATGGTAAAGGCAAACCAGTTGGTGGGATTGAACCTGTGACAACTGCGACATTCAAAAGGACTTGAATTGCAATCAAACACGCAATGCCCGAACACAAATAACACCCAAACCTGTCTTTTGCACGCTTGCCAATTGCAAGGATGCGAACAATGAGGGCGACGAACACGCAAAGAAGCACAAAACACCCAACAAACCCAGTCTCTTCAGCAATTATTGAGAAAATAAAATCGCTTTCCGCAAATGGCAAAAACAGATACTTTTGCCTTGAATTGCCAATCCCAACACCAAACCACCCGCCCGACGCGATTGAATAGAGTGACTGAACAAGCTGAAACCCTTCACCTTTTGCTGATGCCCAAGGATCCAAGAACGCAACAAGCCTTTTCATTCTGTAAGGTTCCATGATGATCAAGGCAGGCACAAGCAACAATGCCGGAATCATGAGCCACATGAAGTGTTTGAAACTTGCCCCACCAACAAAAAGCATTGCAACCATCAAGAGCCCCATGCACATGGTGATTGACATGTTTGGCTCCATGATGATAAGCACGCAAAACATTCCACCAACAGCAAGCACTGGCAAAATATCTTTGAAGTTTTTGACTTTTGTCGTTTTTTCTGAAAGCCAGCTTGCAGCAAAAACAATGAACGCAATTTTTGCAATCTCTGATGGCTGAATGGTTGTGACCCCAAGATTCAGCCACCGCCTCGCACCATAATTTTCAACGCCAATCCCAGGCAGAAAAACACAAAGCAGCAGCAGAGCAGAAACAGCCAACAACACCCACTTCATTTTTTTGAGCTTTTGATAAGGAAAAAATGTCATGATTGCTCCACCCACAAGCCCCATCAAAACGCCCAAAATCTGTTTTTTCAAAAAGAAAGTGCTTGAACCATAAGAAAGCTCAGCTGAATAACTGCTTGCACTCAGCACCATCACACACCCAAAACCAACAAGTGCAAGCACAAGAATGATCACGCACAAATCAGGTGCTTTTGTTTTTTGCTTTGAAAGCAGTTTTTCTCTTGAGTTTGTCTTCATGTTTTTCAAGCCCCCTCACAATTTTGGTGAAGACCTTTCCACGCTCCTCATATGAAGAAAACATATCAAAACTTGCACACGCTGGAGACAAAAGCACAGCATCACCATTTTTTGAAAGATTGAATGCCAAATGCACTGCTTGCTTCATGGTGTCAGCCTCAAAAACATTTGTCGCTTTGCACCTTTTTGCTGATTCCAAAAGTTTTGGCTTGGTTTCTCCCAAACACACAAAATTCTTGATTTTGTCTGGAGCTTTCAAAAAGATTTCATCAAACTCGTTCCCCTTGTCGCTCCCGCCAAGAATAATTGTTGTGTCGGTTTGCATTGAATTCATTGCAGTGATTGTGCTGTGCGGGTTTGTGGCTTTGCTGTCATTGAAAAAGCTCACCCCATCAACATCCTTGATCCACTCAAGCCTGTGAGACACTCCCACAAACTCAGCAAGATTTTTTCGAATTTTTTCAAAGTCTTGCCCCAAGAGAATCGAGACAAGCACTCCTGCAAGAGCATTTTGTAAATTATGTTCTCCAAGGATTTTCAAATCACTCGTGTTTGCAACTTTTGATGTGGAAATTCCATCGCTAAAATATATGCACCCGCTTTCAGCAAAACAACCTTTCACCCGCGACTTTGTTGAAAAATAATAAACATTTGCTTGCAAATTCTTGGCGAGTCTCATCACCAACTCGTCATCAGCATTCAAAACAGCAAAATCATCATTTGTCTGCCCCTCAAAAATCTTGAGCTTTGCTCGCACATAACTTTCCATGCTCCCGTGCCAACTGATGTGGTCTGGTGCAAGGTTCAAAAGCACCGCAACATGAGGGGACGATCGCTTTTTGTACTCAAGCTGAAAACTTGATGCTTCCAAAATCGCAATGTCTTGAGGCGCTGTTTCCTTTGCAAAAGATGACACGGGAATTCCAACATTCCCACCAAGATGCACCACGCCAAAGCCCGAGTTTTCCAAAAGTTTATGGACAAGAAGCGTTGTTGTTGTCTTTCCGTTTGTGCCAGTGATCATCACACAAGGACAAGAAAGCTCAAGAACTCCAAGCTCAAACTCACAGAGATGGTCAATGCCATAGGTTTTTGCAATTTCCAAAATTCGATGATTTGGCGGAATTCCAGGGCTCAAAACAATAAGAGACAGGCTTCTCAAAAACCCATCTCCATAAACCCCTTTCAAATTTCTTTGTTTGTCATCTGTGACATAAATCATGTATCCCAGTTTTTTGAGCAGTTTGGTTGCCCCCTTTCCGCTCTTTCCGCTTCCAACAATCAGCGCCCTTTTCATTCAAATCTCCTTTCTTTTTGTTAAAAAAGAAGTTCTGAAAGCACCACCAAAAGCCCAACAATTGAAGTGATGACAGCATAACACATCACAATCCGCCCTTCAAACACACCTTTCTTTTCAAAATGATGATGAAGTGGCGCCATCAAAAACACTCTTTTTCTTGTCATCTTATAATATGCAACTTGAATGATAACTGACAGTGCCGAGAGCACAAACATGATTCCAAGAATTGGAATGAACAGTGTGTTTTTTGTGAAAATGCAAACACACGCGACAAGCCCACCAAGAGCAAGCGACCCTGTGTCCCCCATAAAAATCTTTGCTGGAAAACAGTTGAACAAAAGAAAACATAACATCGCCCCCACACACGTGCAAGCAAGAATAATCATGTTTCTGTACTCAAACGCAAGAATGGTTGAAAGCCCCTCAAGACGCGAAGAAAACATCACAAGCATCAAGAAAACGAAAG
>JAFTJJ010000120.1 GCA_017456465.1 Clostridia bacterium
CCCAAGAAATTCCAGTCGCAAATTTCTCTCGGTATGATTCCAATTCTTGTTCAGTTGCAAACAATTTGTAAAGCTCAAAAAGCGCACAGTCCGTGCTCTTTGGCTCTGTCGGAAGTGAACTGTCTGTCTTGATTGAACTCACAAGTTTTTTAAGCTCAGTTTCAGTGCAAAAAAGTGGAATGACATTTCCATAACTCTTGCTCATTTTCCTTCCGTCTGTGCCATAAATTGTTGCCACACTTTCTTGAATGAGCTCTTGAGGCACAACAAGTGTGTTTCCATATCTCTTGTTGAAGGCTTTTGCCATGTCTCTTGCCATCTCAACATGCTGCTTTTGGTCAGCCCCAACTGGAACATACTTTGAATTGAACAGCAAAATGTCCGCCGCCATCAAAATTGGATAGTTATAAAGCCCCATGTTTACAAGCGCGTCTGGATCGTCTCCAAGCTCTGTGCTTTTTTGGGCAAGTGCCTTGTATGCATGTGCTCTGTTCATGAGACCCTTGCTTGTCACATTGCAAAGAAGCCAGTTGAGCTCAGTCACCTCAGGCACTTGACTTTGCTTGTAAAAAATCACCCTGCTTGGATCAACTCCGCACGCAAGATATGTGCAAGCCAAAAGTTTTGTGTAGTCTTGAAGCTCTTTCTTGTCCTTGATTTGATTCAATGCATGATAGTCCGCAATGAAATAAAAACAGTCAAGTTCTGGATTGTTGCTCATTTCAATTGCAGGTTTGATTGCACCAAAATAGTTTCCAATGTGTGGAATGCCCGTTGGTTTCACGCCAGTCAGCACAACTTTATTCATAATTTTCTCCTTTCTTATTTGATCACTTCGTCAATAGTTCCCCCACCAAGACATTTGTCGCCGTCATAAAACACAACATATTGCCCAGGAGTGACCGCTCTTTGCTTTTCCGCAAACGTCACATAAACCGAACCATCTTCTCGAATTTTCACATTAACTTTTTGTTCTTTTTGTCTGTATCTGAATTTTGCTGTAACACAAAATTCTTTGTTTTCTGGAACTCGTGGAATCCAATTCACTTGCTTTGCAACAAGAGCAGATGACAAGAGTTCTTCGCCATCACCTTGAGCCACAAGCAGTTGGTTTTTTGCCATGTCTTTTCCAACAACAAACCATCCTTCACCAATATTTCCATGCCCACCACCAATTCCAAGCCCGCGGCGCTGACCAATTGTATATTTTGAAATTCCAGTGTGACGTCCAACAATCTTGCCAGTGCCAGCATGAACAATGTCTCCATCAGATTCAGGATAATTTTCTTGCATGAAAGTCTTGAATTTTTCTGATCCCAAAAAACAAATGTCATAACTGTCTTTTGTCTCAGATGAAACAAGTCCATTCTCTCTTGCAATTTCTCGAACTTCAGACTTTGTGAGACTTCCCAGTGGAAACAGTGCCTTTTCAAGTTGATGCTGTGAAAGTTGACACAAAAAATATGTTTGGTCTTTTTCCGCGTCCACAGCTTTTTTCAAAATGTGCCCATTTTCACCGTGCTCGATGCTTGCATAGTGTCCTGTTGCAAAATAATAAGCACCAAGCCTTCTCGCAAAATCAATGAATGGCTTGAACTTAACTTCTCTGTTGCAAACAACACAAGGGTTTGGTGTTCTGCCCGATTTATATTCAGAAATGAAATAGTCTTTCACAATTTGCATGTGGTCATCATAATCAACAACCTCACACTTGATGCCAAGAAACTCACACAATTCTCGAACCCTTTTTTCATCTGCGTCACGAGACTCTGTGTTCTCACCCCTCATGTGAAGACCAACAACATCATAGCCTTGCTTCAAAAGAAGCAACGCCACAACGGAAGAGTCCACGCCTCCACTCATTCCGACAACAACTGTACCTTGGTGATTTTCTTTTCTCATAATATAATTATTCTAAACAATTTTTACTTAATGTCAATATACTTTTTGCCAAGTTTCGCTCTGGTTTCCGTGTTGAGTTTCTTGATGAATTGCATTTTTGTGATGTCGTATTTGTATTTGTTGAAACAAATTGCAGCAAAGTCAAACACCCACATTGACAGGACAACAAATCCAAGACCTCCACCAACAAACACACCCATGATGTTGTAAAGCACATCAATCATAATCACTGGAATAATGATTGCCCACATGATGATAACTGCCCAGCCTCGCTTTTTGTTCCCAGCATAAAAGTTGTGAAGCCCCAGCCACCCAAAGAGAAGAGCCAAAATCATGAGCTTGCCTTTGCTGATGAAATCAGGTTTAACTCTTGCAGCCTTGTTGACTTCTTTCATGATTTTTCTGCGAGCAAGAAGCCTGTCTGCCCACTTGTAGATTTCCCACCACTTGAGCTTTTCTTGTTTGATCTCTCCTCTTGCTTTTTTGACAGAATATTCTTCTTGTTGCTCAAAAAAGGTCACATCTTTGGTGTCAATGTCAAACTTTCCACTTTCATCAACCGAAAATTCAGGGGCATCACTTTTTGTTTTCTTTTTTGGCTTGTGCTTGTGCCTTTTGGGTTTTGCTTGACCATCTTGAGTTTCTGCCTGTCCATCAGCATCAATGCTTTCTGACTCAACACTTTCTTCAACCCCATCATCTTCGTCACTAAAAGCTTTTTCAAAATCAATTTCTTGAGCTTCTGCAAGCTTTCTCTTTTCACGCCTGCTCAGCTTCTTTTCTTTCCCAGTTTTTTCGTCTTTGACAATCACTTCATCATCAAGCTTATCTTCGATCTTTGGAATAATTTTGGGATTTCCAGAAAAATCCATTTCAGAAACAAGCATTCCACAAGATGAACACTCTGTGTCCTTTTTCTTGATGATATTCATGCACTTTGGACAAAATCTAATTGCCATAATTTCTCACCTTTTGAATTTAAATGATTAATTTAATTTTTTAATGTAACATGTTTTTCTGCGCACAATTTCACGCTCAAACATGTCCAGACTTGAAATCGCCGCTGTGTTTGTTTCAAGCTGAGGACCACAGTCGGCATAAGGAATGTTTCCCCTTGCAATAATTCTTTCAAGCATGTTTTTGATGATGAGCGAAGTCACACCCATTTTTTGATATTGTGGTTTCACAGCAATAAGCCCAAGCTCAATAACTGTTGGATTCTTGATTGCTGAGAGAAGCCTGATCCAACCAAATGGCAAATATCTTCCCTTGCTCTTTTGAAGCGCTTTTGCAAGCGAAGCAAATCCAATGCCAAACCCTGCAAGCTCGTCATTCTTGTCAAAAATCAAACTTATGAAATCTGTGTCAATCACCAGCTTGAAAAGGCCGATTGTTTGTTCAACAAGTTTTTCTCCAAAAGGAATTGTTCCATAAAGATCCTTATAACATTCATCCAAAAGTTTGAAAAATTGTTTGCCATATTTGTTCAAAAGTTGATTTTTGTTTTTAAATCTCTTTTCATGAAAGCCATAACGAGATTCCACAACTTTTGCCACACGCTCTACTCTCTCGTCAAGTTTTTCAGGAATGTGGATTCTCCATTCAATCCACTTGCAATCAGGGGCGTAGCCATAACTTTCGATGATGTCTTTGTAATAGGCAAAATTATATGACCCAAGGAAAGTTCCCATTTCGTCAAAACCTTCAACCATCAATCCTTCTTTCTCAAGATCATTGAACCCAAGTGGACCATGGATTGTGTCCATTCCCTTGTCCCTTGCCCAAGCCTCAGCAGCAGCAAGAAGTGCATGCCCTGCTTCAACATCATTTTCAACATCAAACCTCGAAAACCTTGCATATTTCGCTTTGTTCTTTTGGTTGAAAGCATGCGAAATGATGCCAGCAATTCTTCCCACAACCTTGCCATCACGCAGCGCAAGGAAATAAATCGCCTCACT
Source organism: Clostridia bacterium (assembly GCA_017456465.1). Classification (GTDB taxonomy): domain Bacteria; phylum Bacillota; class Clostridia; order Christensenellales; family UBA1242; genus RGIG3872. The sequence continues at coordinate 3,861 of JAFTJJ010000120.1, forward strand.
CTCGTCAAAACTTGCATTCTTTTTTGGATTAGTGAGATTGAACTCGTCAAGCTCAAACGATGGCACATAGTTTGGACAGTTTTTGTAAAGCTCTGTCGGAAATTTGACAAACTTTTTGAAATCTCTTTTGTTTTTTATCTCTTTTATCTCAAGCATTTTGTTTCTCCATACACAATAAATATATACCATAGAGATATTTATTGCAAGCAAATGATGTCAAATTTTGTTATTATTCCCCTCACTGCATAATGCAAAAACCAAAAAAATAAAATTCTAATAACAATTGTTTTTCGGGGAGGCTTCAAAACATTGAGCAAGATTTTCAGAGCGGCAATGACAGTAACCATTTTTTCTGTGATCACAAGAGCAATGGGCTTTTTGATGAAAATTGTGCTTTCAAGAAACCTCGAGCCCTCTTCTCTTGGAGAATATCAAATTGCAATGAGCGTGTTTTCTGTGTTGCTGACATTGATTGCAAGCGGACTTCCTTTGATTGTTTCAAGACGTGTGTCGTTTTTTGCAAACAACAACCCACAAATGGTGCACAAAACATCATCTGCTGGACTTGCAATTTCACTTTCGTTGTCTGTCGCTTTTTGCGCAGTGCTGTTTGTTTTCAAAGATTTGCTTTCGGGGCTGTTTGCAAGTGAACACATCGGAGCAATGGTTTTGGCACTCACACCAGCACTAATTTTTTCAAGCATTTATTCAATTCTCAGGGGTACACTTTGGGGTCAAAAGAAATTTTTTGCGATTAGTTTTGCTGAATTTTTTGAACAATTAATCCGAATTGTTTGCTTGATTGTCCTTTTCATGCTTCCAGACACACACATGACCGGTGGAGTGAAAGCAACTTTCTCTCTTTCTGTTGCATGTATTTTTTCTGGAGTTTTGGTTCTTGTGATGTATTTCAAGGCAGGCAACAGACTCATGTCTCCAAAAGGTCAACTGTTGAGTGTTTTGAAGCAAAGTTCTTCAATCACCCTTGCACGAACTGCATCGTCAATTGTCACCATGCTCATTTCTTTCATCATTCCCTTGCGTCTTGCCACATTTGGCTTCACACAATCTCAAGCAATGGCAGAGTTTGGAATTGTGACAGGAATGGCACTTCCACTGATCACCATTCCAGGGACTTTCATTTCGTCAATCGCTGTTGCTCTTGTCCCAGAAATCTCGTCCCAAACAACAAACATTGACAAAAATGGAGCAAAAAATCTACCTGCTCTCAAAACACAAATATCTGTTGCCCTCAGTGCTGCCCTCATAATTTCATTCATGCTTGTTCCCGCATTTTTTGCACTTGGAACTCCAATTGCAGAAATTCTCTTCAAAAACACAAGAGCTGGAACTTATGTCTCAGCTGGCAGCTTTTTGATGATCACAATGGGCATCACACAAATCACATCTTCTGTTTTGAACGCCATCGGGCTTGAAATCAAAACCCTCAAAAACTATGCAATTGGCGCTGTTGCTCTTCTTCTTGGAATTTACTTTTTGCCTGCAATCATTGGAGCCATGAGCCTCGTGGTTTCAATGCTTGCAATGAACTTGATTTCGGGCTTGCTGAATCTTTCAATGCTCAAAAAACGCGGACTGATTGGCACAAACTTGCCAAAAACAACATTGAAACTCGTTCTCATCACCGCGATGACAACTGCAATAACATTCTTTTCTTATGGCTTGCTTTCAAAAGCACTGAGCATGTTCTTTGCTGCAGCCATTTCAGGTGCATTGTCACTTGCAGTTTTCTTTTTGCTGTCATATGCTCTAAACATTGTTACTGTCAGAACTTTTGTTTCAAAAAAATTAATCAAAAAAAATAAATAAATCTTCACATAATGTTCTCAATCGACACCAAAAAGTCATCTGCATAATGCTCAAGATAATGAGTTAATGCACAGAGTTCTGCAAGAGTTTCAGTTTTTTCTTGATTTTCCACATACGCTTGAATTCTGCTGAGCGAAACTTCAATTTCTTTCAAACCCGTGTGCCAAATCAAACTTTTCAAAACCCTGAGTTTTTCATGCCACTCTTCATGCAGACTCTTCATAAACAAAATGTTGTCTTCACTGTCAATCAAAGACTCTTCCGTTTTTTCAATCACTGCTTGAAAATTTTCGAGCTCATTCCTCAACGATTTAAATGATCTGTCCAAATAAACCGACTCAAAAATGCACCCCGCCACCAAAATTCCAATAATTGACAAAATAACAACCCATTTCTTTACCACCTTTCGTCTCCCGCAAAATCAGTGTCAAATGTCAAATATTCACTTGAGTTTTTTGCTTGAATAAACACTTTCCCACTGTTGTCAATTGAAAACAAAAGCACATCCTTGACGCGATTTGCATTTGCACGCATCAAACATGATTCAATAAACTTCTCGTCAATGCCAGAAAGCTCCACATTTTCTTGCATGAGCTTGCCATCCATAATGATGTTGATCGGAAGAGTGCTCGTCTCACCGCTGATGTCCATGTCTTTTCTTGTGACTGGCATGTTCATGGCTTTTGGAATAATGCACATCTTTCCATTGGTTTCAATGATTGCATAAGCAATTTCATCAATTGCAAAGACATCACAACCACGCATGGCCTCAATCAAGTCGTCAAGTGTCATGTTAAGCTTTTTGAGCTCTTCATAATCAATCCCTGATGGTGTCACAACAATTGCTGGTCTGCCTGAAATCAAATATCTGATTTTCATGCTCTTTCTCGAAAGCACACAAATGAAAAAATGCACCACTAAAAGCGCAAGCATTGGCACAACCCCGTGCAAAAGTGGCACAGACACTTCGCTCATTGGAATGCACGCAAGATCTGCAACAATCAGCGTGATCACAAATTCAAAGGGCTGCATTTCACCCACTTGCCTCTTGCCCATGAGCCTGATCACAAACAGGATGAGCAAATAAATCAAAACTGACCGAATAAGCATGATTGACATAATACTAAATTTAGTTGCCAAAATAAAAATAAATATTCATTCAAAAAACAAAAAAACAATCAACAGAACAAAAATTTGAATTGCTGATTGTTTTTATTTTGCATAATATTCATTTTAATATTTGAAATTTTTACATTTTACAAAACTTTTTGCAACGCTTTGCCCGTGTGGCTTTTTTTGCATTTTGCAACCACCTCAGGTGTTCCTGTGACAATAATTTGTCCACCAGCTTCCCCGCCCTCAGGGCCAATGTCAATTATGTTGTCCACAACTTTGATCACATCCAAATTGTGCTCAATCACAAGCACAGTGTTTCCGCTGTTTGTGAGACGCTGCAAAATCCCAATAAGTTTTTCAACGTCATAAGTGTGAAGCCCAGTCGTTGGCTCATCCAAAATGTACATAGTTTTGCCTGTTGCCCTCTTTGAAAGCTCAGTTGCAAGCTTGACTCTTTGCGCTTCTCCACCTGAAAGTGTGGTTGCTGGTTGACCAAGCTTGATGTAACCAAGACCAACATCAAAAAGTGTTTGGATTTTGTTTTTGATGCTTGGCAAGTTTTCAAAAAATCCCACAGCTTCTTCAACAGTCATTTCAAGAATATCATTGATGTTTTTGCCCTTATATTTCACCTCAAGAGTTTCTCTGTTATATCTCTTTCCATGACATTCTTCACATGTCACATAAACATCTGGCAAAAATTGCATTTCGATTTTCAAGACACCGTCTCCTCCACAAGCTTCACACCTGCCACCCTTGACATTGAAAGAAAATCTGCTCGATGTGTAACCTTTTGCTTTTGAATCAGGAACACTCGCAAAAAGCTCGCGGATCGCTGTGAAAACTCCAGTGTAAGTTGCAGGATTGCTCCTTGGTGTTCTGCCAATTGGACTCTGATCAATGACAACAATCTTGTCAAGCTCTTGATCGCCGTGAATTTCGCCATACTTTCCTTCAGGCTCATCCATTCTCATCACTCTGTTTGCAAGCGCCGGATAAATCACTTCGTTCACAAGACTTGACTTCCCGCTTCCTGAAACACCAGTCACCGCCGTGAAACAACCAAGCGGAATCTTGCAACTCACATGCTTCAAATTGTTTTGATAAGCATCAACAATTTCAATGAACTTTCCATCCTTTGCTTCTCTTCGCTTTGCAGGAACTTTGATTTGCCTTTCTCCAGACAAATATTTTCCAGTGTAACTTTTTGGGCAATTCATCACATCATCAATTGTTCCGCTGACAAGCACTTGTCCACCATGAACTCCCGCCTTTGGTCCAATGTCCACAATCCAGTCAGCAGCACGCATTGTGTCTTCGTCATGCTCAACAACAACAATCGTGTTTCCAAGATCCCTGAGTCCCTTGAGTGACTCAATGAGTTTCCCTGTGTCTCTTGGATGCAAACCAATGCTTGGCTCATCCAAAATGTAAAGCACACCAACCAGTCCACTTCCAATTTGTGTTGCAAGCCTGATTCTCTGCGCTTCTCCGCCTGAAAGTGTTCCCGCTGACCTTGAAAGAGTCAAATATGAAAGCCCAACATCAAACAAAAATTGCAGCCTTGCTTTGATTTCTTTCACAATTGATTGACTGATTTTTTCATCCTTGCTTGAAAGCTTCAGATTGTTCATGAAGTCAAGCAAATTCACAATTGAAAGATTTGACACTTCTGAAATGTTTTTGCCACCAACAAGCACAGACAAGGCTTCTTTCTTGAGCCTTTTCCCGTGACAAGTCTGACATTCACAGTTCACCATGAGCTTTTCAATTTCTGTCTTTGCATAATCACTTGTGGTGTCTCTGTGCCTGCGCTCAAGGTTTGGGACAACACCCTCCCATGAACTCTGGAATTCACCAGAGAACTTTCTTGAATTGTACCTCACATCAAGCTGCTCGCCACCATTGCCCCAAAGAATGATGTCCTTGATTTCTTGAGGCAAATCCTTATATGGCGTGTCAAGAGAAAAACCATATCTCTTTGACAAAGCCTTGTAATATGCGTTTGTGAACCCGCTGTCCATAAAACCAATGACAGCAATCGCCCCGTCATTTAATGACCTGTCTGGATGCTTGACCACTTTTTCTGCATCAACTTCCAATTTCGAGCCAATTCCATAACAATCTGGACATGCACCAACTGGTGTGTTGAAAGAAAACAGCCTTGGAGAAATCTCACCAAACGAAAATCCACACTTTGGACAAGCATGCTTTGTTGAATAAAGCTTGTCTTCTCCATCAACATTGATGATGATGAGACCACCAGAAAGATTTTCTGCTTGCTCAATTGATTCTGCGAGCCTGCTTTCAATGCCATCTTTGATCACAATTCTGTCGATTACTGCTGAAATTGTGTGTTTTTTGTTCTTTTCAAGAGAAATGCTTTCGTCAAGTTCACAAACCACACCATCAATCTTGCCCCGAACAAAACCGTTTTTGATGAGCCCTTCAATAACTTTTTTGTGTTCCCCCTTCTCTCCTCTGATGATGGGCGAAATAACCATGATTTTTGTGCCGGCTTTTTCCGTCATGACTTTCGCAACAATGCTGTCAATGGTCGCTGACGAAATTTCTTCCTTGCAGTGCGGACAATGCGGAACACCAATGTGCGCGAAAAGCAGTCTCAAATAGTCATGAATTTCTGTCACCGTACCCACTGTTGATCTTGGGTTCGCACTTGTTGTCTTTTGATCAATCGAAATTGCTGGAGACAAACCAATAATTGCCTCAACATCAGGCTTTTGCATTTGTCCCAAAAATTGCCTTGCATAAGACGAAAGCGATTCCATATATCTTCTTTGCCCTTCAGCAAACAAAGTGTCAAAAGCAAGAGAAGACTTTCCAGATCCTGAAAGTCCCGTGAACACCACAAGCTTGTTTCGTGGAAACTCCACTGAAACATTTTTGAGGTTGTTTTCTTTTGCTCCAATGATTTTTATTGAATTATGTTCCATTTATTTTTTCACCTTCTTCTTTTCAAGACTGCTTTTGAGCTCAGCAATTGTGTCCCTGAGCTCAATTGCTTTTTCAAAATCAAGACTTTTGACCGCAACACTCATGAGCGCTGTGAGTTCCTCAATTTCCTTGATTGTTTCTTTGTCTGTCATCTTTGTTTTTGCATTGATTGTTGCCTTGCTCGAAATCTTGAGCGTGTCAACAATGCCCTTCACAATTGTCTTTGGAACAATTCCATGAGCTTTGTTAAAGTCGTCTTGCTTTTTTCTTCTCCTGTTGGTCTCATCAATTGCCTTTTTCATTGAATCTGTGATGGTGTCAGCATAGATGATGACCCGCCCCTCTGCATTTCTCGCCGCTCGACCAATTGTCTGAATGAGTGAACCTTCACTTCTCAGGAAACCTTCTTTGTCAGCGTCAAGGATCGCAACGAGCTTGACTTCAGGGAGGTCAAGACCTTCTCTCAAAAGATTGATTCCAACAATCACATCAATTTCACCAGCCCTCAAGGAATTAATGATTTTTGTTCTCTCCATTGTCACAATTTCACTGTGAAGATAAGTCGTTTTGATTTTGTGCTCAGACAAATATTCGGACAATTTCTCTGCCATTTTTTTGGTGAGCGTTGTCACAAGCGCTCTGCCACCAGAGTCAATCACTTTTTTAATCTCACTCATAAGGTCATCGACTTGCCCCTTGATTGGTCGAACTTCAACTTCTGGATCAAGAAGCCCAGTTGGCCTGATCACAAGCTCGGCAACATTGTCTTCGTGCTCAAGCTCATATGGCCCAGGAGTTGCAGACACACACACCATTTGACCAATCTTTGATTCCCATTCATGAAACATGAGCGGCCTGTTGTCATAAGCAGATTTGAGCCTGAAACCATACTCCACAAGATTGTTTTTTCTTGCCCTGTCCCCGTTGTACATCGCCCTGATTTGCGGAATTGTCATGTGACTTTCGTCAATAAACACCAGCATGTCGTCTGGGAAGTAATCAAGAAGAGTGAATGGCGTGTCACCAGGCTGTCTTCCATCAAAATATCTTGAATAGTTTTCAATGCCGTTTGTGTAACCCATTTCACGCATCATTTCAATGTCATAACTCGTTCTCTGCTTGAGCCTCGCGGCTTCAATCAGTTTCCCCCGTGCTTCAAGCTCAGCAACTTCTCGAGTCATATCTTCTTCGATTTGTTTCAAACAACTTTCAAGTTTTTCAGACCCAACCGCATAGTGGCTGGCTGGATAAATCGCCACATGCTCAAGTGTGTTGACCGCTTTTGCACTCACCACCTCAATTTCAGAAATTTTGTCAATTTCGTCTCCAAAAAACTCAATTCTCACAGCATACTCAGAGCTTGACGCAGGGAAAATGTCAACAATGTCTCCCCTCACCCTGAAAGTGCCTCTGACAAAATCAATGTCGTTTCTCTTGTATTGGTTTGAAACGAGTTTTTCAATAAGTTCTTCTCTTGAAATTTCTTGCCCAGGACGAAGAGAAATTGCCTGAGCATGATATTCAGAAGGCTCACCAAGACCATAAATGCATGAAACTGAAGCCACAATAATCACATCTCTGCGCTCGAATAATGAACAAGTTGCAGAGTGCCTGAGTTTGTCGATTTCATCATTGATTGAAAGCTCTTTTTCAATGTAAGTGTCTGATGACACAATGTAAGCCTCTGGTTGATAGTAATCATAATATGAAACAAAATAGTTGACAGAATTGTTTGGAAAAAGTTCTCTGAACTCGTTGCAAAGCTGAGCAGCCAAAGTTTTGTTGTGAGCAATCACAAGAGTTGGTCTGTTCATTTTTTCGATAATATTCGCCATGGTGAAAGTCTTGCCGCTTCCAGTAACGCCAAGCATAATCTGTGTTCTCAGGCCATCTTCAAGCCCTTGCACCAAACTTTTGATTGCTGATGGCTGGTCTCCCGATGGCTTCATTTTTGTCACAAGCTCAAATTTCCCATTTTTCATAAACATATTATAACCTCTTTTGATATATTTTACAATATTTTTTGCTGCGTTTGTCAGTAAAAAACAAGCATTTTACAAAACAGTGTTATCATCAAACTCCGCACCATTGTGCGTGGAAGGAGAATTTTTATGAACAAAACAATAAAACTTGGCCACATAGAGCTTACTCAAAGCACATTGATTGAAAAACGCCTTAAGCCTCAGCATGTCATCATTCTCGACTACTTATATCAATTTTTTGAAAGCGGAAATGCCGTGTCGAGGACCAAAGGAAGCAAAAAAGAAAAATATTACTTGATCACAATGAACAAAATCCTCACTGATTTGCCATTTCTTCGCATAAAAAAACGCCGCTTGCAAGAACTCATTTCTGACCTTGAAACGGCGCAAATCATCAAACGCTACACATTGAGCAAAAACTGCCCAACAATTTTCATCAAACTGGATTTGTCATCAATAATCGCTTATTAGTCTCTGTGAAGAGCATCAATTGGTTGAAGCCTTGACGCCTTGATCGCTGGATACATTCCAAATGCAACACCAATCACGAGACAGAATCCAAGACTCATCAAAATCACCCAAAGAGGCATCGAAAGGGAAATTCCCATCACCGATCCAATGATGAGTGAACCAACAAATGATGTCAAAAGCCCCAAAAGTCCACCAACAAGGCTCACCACAAGCGCCTCAATCAAGAATTGCAAAAGAATGCTTGATCGCTTTGCACCAATGGCTTTTCTGATTCCAATTTCCCTTGTTCTTTCGGACACAGCCACAAGCATGATGTTCATGATTCCAATCCCACCAACAACAAGAGAAATTGCTGCAATCACAGTGAACAAAATTGTCATGATGTCCATGGTGAGCCCCATGATTTGAGTCACTGTGTTCATTGGAATGATGTAACAATCCTCAAAAATCTTGTATCCCATGTTGATCATTGACATTGAAATGTTCAAAACGGAATCATCAATCGCGCTTTCATCTTCAAACAAAAAGTAAGCACCATTAAGTGGAACAGAATCAACACTTGCAAAATTCCCAAACAAATCAGCATTTGCATCAGTCAGCGTCACATAAACGTTTCCTTGTTTTGTCTTGCTGTATTCTGCAAGAGCCGAAAGTGTTCCGCTGCCAAGCCCCGAAAGCCCACCAGCAGAACTTCCAGACCCCATGAGAGAAGAATCTTCTTCTTCAATCACTCCAACAATTTCATAATCCCTGCCCCCAACAAAGGTTTCGGTGATTTCAACTTCATAATCACTTGCAAATTCATAAGTTCTCGCATCCAAACTTTCTCGAACTTGAACCTCAAGCGATGGACAGTCATAATACTCAACTGGAGCAATGTCTTCAACATAAGTAAAGACTCCACCATCAACAAACAAGTTTTCTCCAAGCGTTGGAACAGCGGGAATGTCAACTTGATACATCATGCACATTTGTGTGAGTGCTGTATAAAATTCTTGAATGTCGGCTTCAACACTGCTTGAAAATGAGTATGTATAAAAATCAAGTTTTCCTCCGAGATAAACGGTCGTTCCAATCACCTCATCGTTGCTTTTGCTCTCAAGATACGCCTTCACAAATTCTCTGTCAACAATACATTCTCCGTCGGCAGAAACAAATTCCCCATCAACTTCAATGTTTCTCACATCCAAAAACTTGTCATCAACTCCACGCACAGTCGCACCAACACGCATGGTATATGTGCTTTCTCTGCCACCAATTGTTGCATGAACTTCAACAACATGTGATGCTTTGTCAACCGCAACATCATTTTGTGCAACCGCTGTCACTGTGTAATCACCAGTTGATTCTTGCGAATTTATGTTTTCGATCAAACTGCCCAGTTTTTCAAGTGTGAATGGATTTTCAGCATTCTGAGTGAGCATTGTCACCAGCCTGCTTTCCGCACCAAGTGAATTCATGATTGTCTGTGTTGCTCCGTTTGTCACGGTTGTGAGGAGCGCAACAGTGGTCACTCCAATGATCACGCCAAGCATGGTGAGAAATGTCCTCATCTTTGATGACCAAAGAGATTTGAAAGCCATTTTGATTGAATTTCCGAGTGCCATGCTCCTACACCTCCTCTCTTGTGACTTGGTCACAGTCATTTGCTCGGTCTTCAGTCACCTTTCCATCATGAATTTTGACAATCCTTTTTGCATGACTCGCGACATCCGCATCATGCGTGATCAAAATCACCGTTGTTCCTTGATCATTAAGATTTTTCAAAATCTGCATCACTTCTTCACCTGTTTTGCTGTCAAGATTTCCTGTTGGTTCGTCAGCAAGCACAACTGATGGACGAGTCGCCAGCGCACGCGCAATTGCAACTCTTTGTTGCTGACCACCTGAAAGCTCGGTCGGTTTGTGATGCACACGGTCAGCCATTCCAACACTTTTTAAGGCCTGAAGAACTGCTTGCTTTCTTTGCGATTTTCTCATGCCCTGATAAATGAGCGGAAGCTCAACATTTTCAAAAGCATCAAGCTTTGAAAGCAAATTGAATCCTTGAAAAATAAATCCCATTTTCTTGTTCCTGAGATGCGCAAGTTGATTTTCTTTGAATGCAGAAATACTCACGCCATCAACCAAATAGTCGCCTTCAGTTGCAATGTCCAAACACCCAATAATGTTCATGAGCGTTGACTTCCCAGACCCACTTGGTCCAATGATTGCGACAAATTCACCGTCCCCCACAGTGAGCGACACATCATCAAGAGCTTTGACAACGTTTTCATTCCCCATTTTGTAATATTTTTTTATGTTTTTGAGTTCAAGCATAATTTTCTCCTTACAGTTGTTATTAGTATATAACTTGATTTGTCTTTTTGTAAAATCATTTGTTTGTATTTATTGACAAAATAAACGCAAAAGTATAGAATAAGTGCATATTACAAAAACATGTGCATGGGAATCCACTCATGTGACAGAAAGGAGAAAAAAATGGAAAACAACATTTCAATGGACAAACTCGTTGCTTTCTCAAAAACCGTTGGTTTTGTGTATCCAGGAAGCGACATTTATGACGGACTTGCAAACACTTGGGACTATGGCCCACTCGGCGTCGAACTCAAAAAAAACATCAAAAAAGCTTGGTGGAAAAGATTTGTGCAAGAAAACGACAATTCTTATGGCGTTGATGCTGCAATTCTCATGAATCCAAGAGTATGGGAAGCAAGCGGCCACGTTCAAAGTTTCTCTGATCCAAAAATGGATTGCAAAGAATGCAAATGCAGAGAAAGAGCTGACAATGTGATTGAAGCATATTGCGCAAAACATGGCATTGAGGGCATTGTTCCTGACAAAATGACAAATGAAGAAATGGACGCGTTTGTGTCTGAGCACAAAATCGCCTGCCCAAGGTGCGGAAAACATAATTGGTCACCAATCAGACAATTCAACCTTATGTTTGAAACATCAAGAGGCGTGACTGAAGGTGGACAAAACAAGATCTATCTCCGCCCAGAAACAGCTCAAGGTGAATTTGTGAACTTTTTGAATGTTCAAAGAACAACAAGGGCAAAAGTGCCTTTCGGAATTGCGCAAATCGGAAAAGCTTTCAGAAATGAAATTACTCCAGGAAACTTCATTTTCAGAACAATTGAATTTGAACAAATGGAACACCAACTCTTCTGCAAAGATGAAAATGCCATTGATTTTTATAATTCATACAAAGAAAAAGCCATGAAATTCCTTTTGGATCTTGGTTTCAATCCTGAAAAACTCAGATTCAAAGATCATGACAAACTCGCACACTATGCAAAAGCCGCATGTGACATTCAGTTCTTCTCATCTCTTGGCTGGCAAGAACTCAATGGAATTCATCACAGAAGCACTTGGGATTTGTCTCGCCACCAAGAATATTCAGGGAAAAACATGATGTACACTGACCCAGTCACAAATGAAAAGTACACCCCAACTGTCATCGAATATTCAATCGGATGCGACAGACTCTTGCTTGCAACACTTCTGCAATCTTACCGCGAAGAACAAGTTGGCGAAAATGACACTCGAATTGTCATGGGATTCCATCCAGTTCTCGCCCCTTACAAAGTTGCAATCCTTCCACTTCAAAAGAACCTTTCAGAAAAAGCAAATGAAGTTTACAGAAAACTTTCAAAGAGCTTCATGTGCACTTATGATGAAGCTGGTTCAATCGGAAAGAGATATCGTCGTCAAGACCAAATTGGAACACCTCTTTGCGTAACAATTGACTTTGACACCTTGGAAGATGACACTGTAACAATCCGTGACCGCGACACAATGGAACAAATCAGGGTGAAAATTGATGAACTCGAAAACATCATTTCTGAAAAAGTTAAATTCTAAAATGTAATTTGATTCCATAATAAATGACAAACAAAAAAAGCTAAGGATTTTTTCCTTAGCTTTTTTGTTGTCTCTTTTATTGACCCAACACCATGTTGTTATATTGCTCTTTAAGCTCATCTGCTCTTTCGCTGTAATCGCTTGAAAGATCAGTTTCTCCCCTGATTTCATGAATCTGTGACAAACATGTGTTCATCTTGATTTGCATGTAAACATTAAAAATCTTTCCTTCAATTGTTGTCTCTTTTGAATATTGATCTTCAATTGCAATGCGCCACTCTGTCACCCATTCAAGCATTGTTTTTCCACTAATTTGTGCCGAATCACTGAAAATAATAATATTTTCAGCCTTCTCACTCATCGTGAGCGTGTCGTCGTTATAAAGACAGTTCATGTATGGAATGACACTTCTTGTATAAATCTTGTCTTTGTCAGTTCCAATTTCTTGATACAAAAACAAAAGCGCAGTGTCTCCTCTGCCAGTTTCATATAGTGCTTGAATGAACAATGAATTCAAGTATGAATCAATGTCATAAACAAACGCAACTTCAACAAGTGACACCTTCTCAACACTTGCCTTGTTGATCTGCTTTTCAAACTCTGCATATCCATCCATTTTCCTGAGCTTTGGAACATAAAATATTATTCTCGCCTCGTCATCCATTTCAACTGACTTTGCAATAACGTTATAAAGCGAGTTGGTTGATGGATAATGCTTGTATTGTTGTTCATAAGCCACAAGTGCTGTTTTTTCAGAACCAACAGTGTCAAACACACGCGATGCAACACTAGGGATGATTCCCATACAAATTGCCATTACGTAATAAAAAACAAAAACAATCCCCAAAATTGTCAGACCAAATGTTTTCAAAACAAACAAAGGCATGTTGGTTTGCTTTTGCTCATTTTCACTGGCATAATTTTCAATTTTTTTGATTGAATAATGATTGTTTGTTCCAGTTATGTTCTTTGCCATAAATCTTCCTTTTATTTCAATTTATTCACTTTTCGAATGCGCCTTTCATGCCTTCCGCCTTCAAATTCAGATGTCAAAAAAGCGTTCACAATCGCCACTGCTTTTTGTTTTGACATCTTCACAGAAAATTTGTCATCATCGTAACCCGCCCCAAGCACCAAAACATTTGCATTCTCGTGCATCCTTGCAAAATGCGCTTCTGCTGGTTCTTTTGCGTGAACCGCAAAAACACCTTCAAATCTGTTTGCAACAATTGCCATTCCAACACCTGTGCCACAAATCAAAATTGCACGGTCGGCTTTTTTGTTTTTTACCGCTTGAATTGCAGGAATTGCATTGTCAACATAATCATCACCATCATGGCTTTCTCCCATACTCACACCGTGCCCTTCCTTTTCAAGAATTTGTTTCAAGTGTTGAGCAAGAGATTCACCCCTGTGGTCAAAAGCAATAAAAATCTTTTCCATAAAAACACCATTCACCTTGCCAAGATCTTAAACATAGTGCACAAGATCTTAAATATATTGTAAGTATAGCAAAACCTATTTCTCGATGTCAAACAAAAAGAGCCCCAATCAATCTTGGTGCTCTTTTTCTTTGTGCTTTTTGCTTTCTTTCTTTTCTTTTATCTGTTTTTTTAGTTTGCAATTTTCGTCCCGCAAATAATCAAGATCGCGCTTTTGCAAATCCATTTTTTCACTCATTTCATGAATTTGGTTTTCCACTTGATTTTTGTCATATCCAAAAAGCTGTTTGTCAAACATAAAAAATCCACCCTTTGTTTTATTATAAGAGTGGATTTGGTTTTTTATTCACTTTTTGGAGCAGTTTCTCTTGGCATCATAATGTTGAGTCCCTCAGGTGTCAACAAAAATATGTTCCCAGAAACGCGCTGAACACTTCCATTCAAGGCATAAACTGCACCTGATGAAAAGTCAAGCATCCTTTGAGCTTCGTCCTCTGAAACGTTGTCAAGATTGAGCATCACGCTCTCTCCTTGTCTCAAAAAGTCAATGAGCTTTTGGACTTCACTGTAACTCTTTGGATAATAAAACACAACATTTTTGCTTCCATATCCACCCATTCCAGATGAACTGTACCCATATGATGATCCCGTTGATGATGACTGCATATTGAATTGATCCCTGTCATAACTGTAACTTGGAGCAGAAGATGGTTGAACGTTCTGAGACACCTGAACAGATGAATATTGCTCATTCCCCATTGATTTTCGAGCCAAGGCTTCAGCTTTCTTTTCTTGACGCTTTGCAAGCTTTTCACGCTTTTTCTGCTCGCGTTGTTGACGCTTTTCAAGAGCTCTTGAATCATCAAGCGCATCTTCTTCGTCGCCTTCAAAGCCAATCCCCTTCATTAACCAGTTAATAAAGCCCATTTCTTCTGTACTCCTTTGATTCTTGATTCTATTGTACCAAACTTTAACAGCAAATTACAATTATTTTTGACCAATTTATTATTTTTTTTGAAATATTATCAATGACTTTCAATTTTCAATCACACATGCATTGCTTTTTTATTAATTTCAATAATTTCAAGAGCCACTTGCACGCACAGTTTTCTGTACATCATCACATCGCTTTCCCCCTTGATGCTTTGTTCCAAAAAACTTCCCGCAAGCCCAGACAAAACGCTCAAGCTTGTCAAAACTTCCTTTTCAAGGTCAGTTTCTCCAGTCACTCCCTTTTCAAGATCATCAATCTTGTTTTTTGACTTGAGCGTTTGCTTGCAAAGTGCTGAAAAACTAATGTTTCCTTTTTCATAATCAAAGAGATTGGTTTTGAGAACATCATTAATTTCAAAAAGATATTCAAAACACCTCAAAATTTGAGGTTCGTTTTTAATGCTATTTTGTATTTTTTTGCTTAATGATTGCGTTGAGACACATTTAATATAACAATAATCAAATATTTTCTGCGACGATTTTCTTATTTTTTCTGCACTGTTTTCATCATCATAAACAAAAATAACACACGCATAATTCCCTGATGATTCACCAACAATTGTTCCAGCACCACCTGCTGATTCAATTTGTTTTCTGCAAGCATTTGCTGAGCTTGTTGATAAATTTTCTCCCACCATGACAAAATAAAATTTGTGCTTTTCTGACCACAAAACTTGTTCATTTCCCTTCGCAAAACAGGCAACAAAAAACACACCCACAAAAAACACTGAAAAAATCACAAACATAAAGTTTATTTTCAACTTTCCTTTCTGTCTCTTGAACTTTGAATATGTCTGCCAAAGTGTCAGTGTTTGTTGCATTTTGGATTGCTCCTAATTTATAGTTATCGCATAAGTAATTATATGCGGGCATTTTCGATGTCATTCTGCAAATTATTTCACATTAAACAACCTTTCGAACACAAGAATCATGCTTGCAAAGATTACAATAATAAAAACAAAAGGAGAAAATTGTTATGAAAATCACACCATTATTTGACAGAGTTCTTTTAAAACCCGATGGCGATCAATTCGGAAGAACAAGCACAGGAATCATTCTTGGAAGCTCATCATCCGATGCCCCAGTTTTTGCAACTGTGATTGCTTGCGGAAATGGCAAAGTCGAAGCTGGCGAAAATCTTGAAATGCAGGTTAAAATTGGAGACAAAGTAATTTACAACAAGTTTGCAGGAACAGAAATACTTCTTGACTCTGTCACACATGTAATCATCAAACAAACCGACATTCTTGGAATTATTGAATAGGAGAAACTTTTATGAAACAAATTAT
The DNA here is from genome assembly GCA_017456465.1 of Clostridia bacterium. Taxonomy (GTDB): domain Bacteria; phylum Bacillota; class Clostridia; order Christensenellales; family UBA1242; genus RGIG3872. Next base: position 19,806 of record JAFTJJ010000120.1, read on the forward strand.
GCATGGTCTCGAAGCTCTCGAGAAATTAAAAATTGGCGCAAACAAACTCTCAAATGCTGTCAAAATCACACTTGGTCCAAAAGGCAGAAATGTTGCTTTGGACAGAAAATACACCACCCCACTCATCACAAATGATGGCGTAACAATCGCAAAAGAAATTTCACTTGAATGCCCTTTTGAAAACATGGGGGCAAACATCATCAAGGAAGCAACAGTAAGAGCAAACTCAGAGGCTGGAGATGGAACAACAACTGCTTGCATTCTTTCAAGCGCAATCGTCACTGAAGGATTCAAGGCAATTTCTTCGGGCTACAGCCCAATGCTCATCAGAAAAGGCATTGAAAAAGCAACAGCTGAAGCCGTGAAAATTTTGAGCGAACTTTCAAAACCAGTGACCTCCGATGAAGAAATTGTTCAGGTTGCAAGCGTTTCTGCTGGTGACAAAACAATCGGGAAACTCATCGGTGATGCAACAAAAAAAGTTGGAACTGATGGAATCATCACAATCGAAGAATCAAGCACAAGTGAAACATTCATATCGCTCAGTCAAGGTTATGAATATGAACGCGGCCTTGCATCTCCCTACATGGCAACAGACACCAGCAAAATGCAGTCCATTCTCGAAAACCCACTCATCATGATTGTAAACAAAAAGATTTCATCCATTACCGAAATCTTGCCAGTTCTTGAACAAGTCATGCAAACTGGAAAACAACTTCTGATTGTTGCTGATGACATTGATCCTGAAGTTCTTGGAACACTTGTCGTCAACAGAGTCAATGGAACACTGCCAGTCACTTTCACAAAAGCGCCTGCATTTGCCGAAAAACGCCGTCAAATGCTTCTCGACATGTGTTTGCTCACTGGTGCAAACCTTGTGTCTGATGACACGGGACTGAAGGCTCAAAATGCGACACTTTCAGATCTTGGATCAGCAAAAACAGTTATTGTCACAACAGAAAAAACAACCATAATTGAAGGTTGTGGAAACGCTGACAAAATTTCTGCACATGTTCAAAGCCTCAAAGAACTTCTTGAACACGAAAAGGATGATTACAAAAAGGATGAAATCAAATCTCGAATTTCAAAACTCACGTCAAGTGCTGCAATCATTCACGCCGGAGCCGCCAGTGAAGTTGAATGCAAAGAACTCAAACTCAGAATTGAAGATGCTCTTTTTGCAACAAAAGCAGCATCAAGTGAAGGCATCGTCGCAGGTGGTGGAACAACTCTTCTCCACATTTCAAATTTGCTCACAGATTTTCCAGAAACTCTTGAGTCTGAAGAAGAAAAAATTGGTGCAAAAATATTGCTCGAAGCAATCAAATATCCAATCAAACAAATTGCTGAAAACGCTGGCGCAGATGCGGGAAAAATTGTCTATGTCATCGAATCAAAAAATCAGTTTGAATTTGGTTATGACGCCCTTTCTGACGAATTTGTGAACATGTTTGAGGCAGGAATCATTGATCCTGCAAAAGTCACAAGAACAGCGCTTGAAAACGCCTCAAGTGTTGCTTCAACACTCCTCACAACCTCAGTTCTTGTCACAGACAAAGAAAATTCAGAAAAATAAACACAAAATCAAAGCCACCCCGTTGGGATGGCTTTTTTCTTATTCATCATCTTTCAAAAGTTCACTCAAAATTGTCTCCAAATCTTCAGTTGGATTGAGCGCTTCATCAAAGTCAAAAATTGAATCTTCTGTCTTTGGAACATTTGAAACCTTTGCAATTTTCTTGTTCACAACCGAACTTATGAGTTGTCTTTGTTTCTTTGGTTTTGTTTCAATCTTGCCATATTCAAGTTCGTCAATGATTTCATCAACCTTTTTGTTTCCAGTGTTCTTCTTTGGTCTTCCAGGTTTTCTTGTCGCATTTTCCCCAACCTTCATGTCAAACTCGTTGCAGAGTTGTCTGAATCTGTCATCAACAGATTTTGGCTTTGATTTAATTCTTGAAGCCTCAGCTTTATATGCAATCTCAGTTTCAGTGAGAGCAGTTGCGGCATTTTTGATGTCTGAAATGCTGTCAATCATGAGCTTGATTTCTTCATCAAACTTTTCGAGTTCCTCCTTGTCTTCCGGCGCATACTTCGCACTCAAATC
>JAFTJJ010000121.1 GCA_017456465.1 Clostridia bacterium
ACTCCGTGCAGGTTCAAGTCCTGTTATCCGCACCAAAACCCCAGCTCCTTGGAGTTGGGTTTTTTGTTTGCGGAGAACACGACTTGGCAAATGAATGTAAGACAGGGAAAGGAATTTGTTGAACCAGCAAGAGAATGAAGTGAGAAATATCTTTATTGTGCTCAAGGTTCAGCCAAAGCACAAAACCAAGGAGAGGAGTGAGTTGATAAATTTTGGCGTAGTCCTGTTATCTGCACCCAAAAAAGTTTCCGAGCGAAAGCTTGGGGATTTTTTTTATGCAGGAACATTGAGCCGGCAAGTGACGGGGAACAGGACGAGGAATTTGTTGAACCAGCGAGAGAATGAAGTGAGAAATATCTTTATTGTGCTCAAGGTTCAGCCAAAGCAGGAAGAACAGTGGGCTTGCGAGCAAAGCCACACGCTGTTTGTGAAGTTTATGTGAGCATTGATCATTGACAAAAAGGGAAATGAGGCGTATTATGATTTATTATAAATGAGGAAAAGTTTAAATGTTGGTTTATAGATATACATCAGAAAAAGAGCTTGAACATGTTTTAAGGCATGAAACAAGTCGGATTGGTGATTTTAATGACGATTTTACTGTGTGGTCGAGGTCCAACAACCACAAATATAAGTATGGTCACAAGTATCTGCATTTTTTCAATCACAAAAAATCGATCAAATATTTGAGATTTGCAAGGAAAAAGCTTGAATCAAAAAAAATGTTTGTGTGCACCTATGACATTCCCCAAGATGTTTTGAAGCGTGGCAAAGGAAAGGGTGTTTATCGAATGAAGCCAAAGGGTGAGTGGCCAGAAATAAGGCTGAATTTGACTGAATATGCGATTGACATTGAAAATTTTGATTGTTCATGGCTTGTGGAGGTTGAAAAGGTTCAACCACAAGACAAGCTGGAGCATGTTTCTTGTCTTGGGCAGTGCTGAGCATTCATGATTTATTGATTTTGATTGTGCGGTTGAAATTGGCTTGAAAAGCACAAAAATTTTTGAGAAAAGTACTATACAAAATTGGCGTTTTGTGTTATACTTGGTTTATCAATTGAAATGAAAAGGAGATTTTTAACTTGGAAAAAATTGCTGTTGTTTTGGTTGAGACATATAGAGCGAGTTTGGTGATTGCTGACTCTGATGTGGACAACTATTTCCTTGTGTGTTGCGAGGAGCACGAGAACATCAAGCTTGGTCTTGATCTTTCGAAAGATCATTTCCTCAAAAAACCTCAAATTGATGACACAATTCATGTGCTTAAAAATTACAAAAAGCTTTGCGACATGTATGATGTTTCAAGAACCATTGCCATCTGCAATTTCAGTGCAGAAAACAAGCCAAAGAACCTTTACAGTTTCTTTGACGAGGTTTTTGCTAGCTGTGGGTTCAGATTCACTCTCATGTCTGCTGATGATCAAAATGCTGCGATTTATTCGAGCATTATCAATACTTATGACATTCCAAAAGCAATGGGATTCAGAATTGGCTCTGACAACATCAACATTGTTCACTATAACAGAAGAAATTTGATGAACCACGTTCTTTTGAACTTTGGCCCAGTGACCCTTCTTGACATGTTTGGTGGAGAGGGCTATGAGCCTGATGTGCTTTTTGCAAAAATCAAGAAGTATGTTGAAACTCAACTTTCTGACCATCCTTGGATCAAAGATCTTGATCCTGAATTTGGAGTTGTGGGCTCAGACAAAATGTTCACTGACATTGCAAAAATGGTGAGAAAATATAAGAAATATCCGCTTGACAAAGACGACAATTTGGAAGTTTCTCTTGCAGACATTGAATATCTTGAAAAGCAACTTATTGAGCTGAATCTTGATTCAACAAAAAAGATCAAAGGCATTGAAGAGCCAAGAGGTGACGTGTTCACTGTGGCTGTCATCATTGCTGGAGCAATGCTCAGAATGACTGGCAAAGACAAGATCACAATTGCGTCAAGATCGCTCATCACTGGTGTGCTCATGCGTGAGGTTGTTCCAACAACTCTTGAAAAGCCAATCAGTGATGTTCTTGGGTTCTCAGTTGTCAATGAAACATCGCATTTTGACCCTGAAAACACAAAGCACAACGAGCAGGTCTATAACCTTGCAATGCTGCTTTTCAAGCAACTCAGAGTTTTGCACAAACTGCCTCGTGGATATGTGAAAGTTTTGAGAGTTGCGTCATACATGCACGATGCGGGCAAGCGCATCAACAACAGAAACCATGCAAAGCTTGCTTTCCCTGTGATTGTGAATTCTGAAATTTATGGGGTTTCACACAGAGAGCTTGTTCTTGCATCATTTGTTGCATCACTTCACGACGGATCTGAAATTTTGATGTCTGACTGGATCAAATACAAAGACATTCTCACAGACGAAGACATCGATGCTGTTCGCAAACTTGGTGCGATTCTCAGGCTTGCCGAAAGTTTTGATCACACAAAAACAAACGCAATTGCAGACATTTCTTGCGACATTCTTGGCGACTCTGTCATCATGAAGACAATTGCTGTTGGGGACAACAGTTATGAGATTGAGAAAGCGCAAGAAGGTGCGAAGGAATTTGAGAGGTTCTTCAAGAAGAAAATCGAAATCTTGTAATCGGGCGTTATTTTCAGCACACTGCGTTGGAAATTGCAAAAAGTCAGACAGTTATGTACAATGAGTACACGCCTGCCTGACTTTTTTTATTTCCTAGCATTGCACCAAAACTAACGCCCGATTACTGTGCGTGAGATGGGGTTAATGTGAGCTTTTCTTATTTCTTTGTACTTCGCACAAACTGACGCGAATTACCGTGCGTTGTCTGGAGTGTGTGTGAGTTTGGTAACAGTGGGTGTTGTGTCAGTTTTTCCTAGCATTGCACCAAAACTAACGCCCGATTACTGTGCGTGAGATGGGGTTAATGTGAGCTTTTCTTATTTCTTTGTACTTCGCACAAACTGACGCGAATTACC
>JAFTJJ010000122.1 GCA_017456465.1 Clostridia bacterium
CCCCAATGTCAAACAATTTTGTACGTTTTATGTAAATTCTTTAATTTATTTTATTATTATATAATATAATTTAATTATTATGTTCCTATCTACATTTTCTGCAAAAAAATGTTTCTGTTCATTGAATAATAAAACCACAACAAATCATAATGTTAATTATGACTCTCTCAAGATTTTCTGTAAATTCAAAAATTTCACAAAACAAGAGCAACCTCATCGATGCTCTTGTTTCTTTGTTTGTGTTTGCACTCATCGTGATCATTCTTTTTTCGCCTGCAAAATATGCCGGCAAAGTTCTCGAGGGTCTTCTTCTCTTTTGCACGTCTGTGCTGCCGGGACTTTTCCCTTTCATGTTTTTGACCAAAATCCTCACAGGCCTTTCGTCGGTCAAAAAACTTTCAGACAAGTGCGGCAAACTCACACAAAAACTCTTCAACTCTCATGGACTCGGGGCATATTCCCTTTTGATGAGCTGCCTTTCAGGCTACCCCGTTGGCGCAAAAATCGTCGGTGACCTTCATTCAAACAACTTGATTTCAGACACTGACGCACAAAAAATGGTCACCTTCTCAATGACATCTGGCCCAGCATTCGTTGTTGGAACTGTCGGCGGATTGATGCTTGGAAACGCAACAGCAGGAGTTGTCATCTTGGCTTCACACCTCATTTCAAACTTGCTCACTGGCATGATTTTCTGCAAATCAACAAAATTCAACCCCCACAAACATTCGCCCACACAACCAAACAAAAACTTGTCTTCACAAAATTGTTTCGTCACATCCCAACATTTTTCGATTGCTTCAAACACACCGCAACACGCTTCAAACAAAAATCAACTTTCAACAACACACCTCGACACTGACAGTCATGATTTTCAAAAACAAGACAAACTTGAAAATAATTTCGACACAAACAGTCGTTCTTTCCAAACTGACCACACTTTGATTGCAGGTTTCGACACAACAAAACATTCTTCAAACAAAAACCAACACCCCAGAAAACATCTCGACATTTCCGAACATTCTCCAAACAGTTTTCGCGATTCACAAAACAATTTCAACACGGTTGAAAAAAAACAAGCAAACATCGACAAAATTCTCTCAGACAGCATGTTTGGTGCAGTCCAGTCAATCTTGATTGTTGGCGGATTCATTTCAGTTTTCTATTGCTTTTGTGAAATTTTGATTGACCTTCGTGTGCTTGAGGTGCTTGCTTTTCCAGTCGGCAGACTCCTTGAAATTTTCGGTGCTCCTGCAGACATGTCAAAAGGACTTGTGACTGGCATAATTGAAGTCACAAGGGGTTGCAAAGAACTTTCAAACTTTTTTCCATCATTCCCCGCACTCACCACAAGTTTTGCTTCTGCCCTCATTTCATTTTCTGGACTTTCAATAATTTTGCAGTCCAAAGCTTTTTTGTCTGGAACAAAAATAAAAACACACTTTTTGATTTTCACAAAAAGTGTGCATGCAATAATCAGTTTTTTTGTGTGCTTGATTCTCTCAAACGTGTTTTTCTAATCTAATCTTCGTCAGATGACCTTTTCCTTCCAAAAAGCGAACCGTTGAGTTCTTCTCTGTTGTTGCGCACAACATGCAGGTTTTGCGTGAGATAGTCCTCAACACTCTTGAGCATTTTGTCAAGATTGCTTTTTGTTGCGGCATACATCTAAGTTGTTCTTTTGTTCGCTGTTTCCACAATCTCGTCAGCTTCAGCTTCAGCACGCTTCACAAGCTCTGACTGAGAAAGGATTGCTTCAGCTCTTTGCTCAGCTTCAGCAATTGTCTTTTTTGCAGATTCTTGAGCCTGAAACAAGATTTTGTCACGCTGTGACAAGAGATAACTCGCTTCTTTCAAAGCTGTTGGAAGATTGCGCCTGAGCTCGTCAACAAGCTCCATGCACTTGTCGTTTTTCTTCCCCCACAAAAAGTTCTTTGACTTTGCAAGTTCAGCTTCAAGTTCTTCAATGATTTGATTGATATCCATGAGAAATTTTCCTTTATTTGTCTTGCTTTATGAAATCCACAACAACACTTGCATATGCCTTCGACTTGTTTATTATATACCTTTTCAAAACCTTTGGCAACGATTTTTTATCAATTGAGTGCTCATAAACAATAATTCCGTTTTCTGAAAGCATGTCATGGGCTTCAATAAATGCAATAACTTTCTCGCCAAGCTCTGACGCAAATGGCGGATCCAAAAAGACAAAATCCAGCTTCACTCCCTTGTTTGACAGGCTTTGGAGCACATCAAAACAGTCTTTCTCTTCGATTCTGATGTCGCCGACCATGCCCCGAGCATTCTTCTTGATCGCAGCAATTGCTCGCTTGTCACTGTCACAAAGGATAACAGTCTTTGCCCCACGCGAAAATGCCTCAAGCCCATATGCTCCACTGCCCGCAAAAAGATCCAAAACAACAGCCCCGTCAAATGAAAGCGGAAGAATCGAAAAAACCGATTCCTTGATCCTTGCAAGCGTTGGTCTGGTGCTCTCGCCTTCTGGATGAATTAGTTTTCGCGCTCTGTATTTTCCTGTGATGATTTGCATAAGTTAAATTCCCTTTTCACTCGTCCAGTCATGCTGGACAAAATTTCATAACTTATTGTATCACACTTTTCCGCCACTTCGCAAACACTTATGCTGTTTTTTCCTTGTGAGCCAAAAAGAACAGCATCTTTCCCAGCCAAATCTTCGTCCAGATCAGTGACGTCCGCAAACAAACAGTCCATACATATGTTCCCAACAATGTTGCATTTTTGTCCACCAATCAAAACCTGCCCGCAGTTTGAAAGCCGCCTCACCGCAATGTCGCCATAACCAATCCCAACCACCGCAACACGCATGTCACGCTTTGCCACAAATGCCCCGTCATAACCAATCGCCTCTCCTCTGCAAAGCTTCCGAATGTCCAAGATCTCCCCAGAAAAATTGATCGCGCCATCAAGCTCATAAAGATCAATCCCAAGCCTCACCATGTCAAAAGCAAATTTGGGATTGCTTGAGGCTTTTGAACTTGCAATGTGACAAGTGGGTGAAAACCCTTGACGCTTCGCCTCGCGCACAAACTCTTCAAACCTTGAACTTTGCCTCTCCATGCTCTTCTCGTCACTCGCACACGCAAAATGCGAAAAAAGCCCCACAAAATCGACATTAAAAGACTTTTTGCACTCACCCAAAATTTTCTTGAAATCAACCATCGACTTCACTCCAAACCTGTTCATGCCAGTGTCGACCTTGATGTGAACTTTGGCAATTGTTTTCATGGCACTTGCAATCCTGTTGACTTTCCTCAAATCTTCTGCACTTTGCACCGCAATTTCACCAGAACTTCTGATGGCTTTTGCAATGTCCACGTCTTTTGAAACCCGCGATAATATGACCACCGGCTTTGCGATTCTTGCGCGGCGAAGACACTCAAGCTCACTCACTCTTGCCACTGCAAAATAATCCACATCCCTTTCAATGCTCTTTGCCACTTGCACCATTCCAAAACCATAAGCGTTGGCTTTGACCACAGCACAAATCTTGACACTCCCCCCAAGCTTTTCCTTGCGCGAGCCAATCAACTCTCTGATGCTCTTGACGCAAACCGTTAATTTTGCGATAATCCATTCCTCCCAAAATCTGATGCTATGCTCATAGTTTATGAGACACATAACTTTTCCGTGCACAAAAAAAAGGGAATACTAAAATTGGTCAATATTCCCTTGCTTAACTTTTTGCTTTGATCGAGCAAAGGCGTACTGCTAATTATCAACAGCGATTTGATAAAAGTTTATTAAAGTTTAAAAGTTGATGTAAATTTTACATTTTCAAAGTGTAAATGTTTACGATTTGCGAACTTGTAAAAATTTAAAATTTTGAGTAATCAAAAGTTGAATGTTTAGGGTTTGGATCGTTTTTATTTATTTCTTATAATCAACACCACCAAATTGTTTAATATAAATATTTTTCATTTCCACATCCCCACTGACATAGTTAATCAAGATGTTAGGATAAATGCCGACATCCCATAATTGTAAACTAATCGCATAAACACAAGCTTCAGCCTTCACGCCACAAATATCTATTTCATCTAAATTTAAAGATTTTAAAAACTTTATATCTTTTTGCATTAGTCCATATCCATATTTTTTAAATACAATAGAATTCTTTGGAATATTTACAACAATTTCTTGTTCCTCTTTAGTGTTTAAACCAGTCCAACGAATTTTATCTTGATATAATGAATTCTTTTTTCTATCATTTAAGTATTTAGTAAATATAATATTTTCATATTTATCATTTGCTATAAGATTGTTAATTTTATCAATCAAATTTTTATTATTTTTACCATCAATAAATCCATTTTGCATATCAATAACTAAAAGTGTTTTCATTACATTTCTCCCATATTAAAATTGTAACACACAAATCATAAATTTGTATTAAAAATTTATAAAATTATCAACTTTTTGTAAACATGAAAAAATCTCTATCAAAAGATAGAGATTCAAAATGGCAGTCCCAAGCAATTTCCAACCAGCTAAAAACTTTTGAAAATTTGCTTAAAGCTCTCTCACATCCTCGTTTTCAAACACACAGAATGAAAAGTCAAGTCCGTTTTCGGTCATCATCTCTGACTCAGAAGCAAGCTTCCAGTTGCCTTTTTTCTCAATGTTGTTGATGAAAGTGTCAGCTGGCTCACGCGCCCTGATTTTTGTGATGTATGCTTGATCACAATAATCCATGAGAAGATTGTAAATGCTCGCGCCACCAATCACAAACACATCGTTTGTGTCATATTTTTCAAGCTCGACTTTGAGCTCTTCAAGGCTTCTCACCGTGATTGCACCTTGAAATTCGTTGTCCGAAAGCGTCATCACAATGTTCGTCCTGTTTGGAAGTGGATGCTTTGGAAGCGACAAATATGTTTTGTCTCCCATCACCACAACCTTTCCATTTGTGATTTTTTTGAAATAAGCCAAGTCAGATGGCAGTGAATAAATGAGATCACCGTCTCTTCCAATTGCATAGTTTTCGTCAACAGCAACAATAAAGTTCATGATTGATTACCTCCAAATTAAAAAAATTGCTTTGTTTTTTTTTGCTTTAAATCGCAACTTCAATTTTGTATTTTTTGTCGTTGCACTTGTAGTCCACAAGCTTGAAACTGTCCACCGTAAAGTCATAAAAATTCTTGACACTTGGATCAATCCAAAGCTTTGGAGCTTTGTGCTTTTTGTGCTTCATGATTTCCTTCACAATCGGAATGTGCCTGTCATAAATGTGACAGTCTGCAATCACATGCACAAGCTCACCAACTTCAAGCCCTGCGTGACGAGCCATCATGTGCACAAGAATCGCATATTGACACACGTTCCAGTTGTTCGCTGTCAGCATGTCTTGTGACCTCTGGTTCAAAATCGCATTAAGCTTGTTTCCTGTCACGTTGAAAGTCACACTGTAAGCACATGGATAAAGCCCCATCTCAGACAAATCGTGGTGGTTGTAAAGATTCGTCATAATTCGCCTTGACGCTGGATTGTGCGTAAGGTCAAAAAGCACACGGTCAACTTGATCAAACTCGCCTTCTTTGTATTTGTGCTTGACCGAAAGCTGATAGCCATAGGCTTTCCCAATTGACCCGTTTTCGTCAGCCCATTCGTCCCAAATGTGACTCGCGAGATCTTTGATGTTGTTGCTCTTTTTTTGCCAAATCCACAAAAGCTCGTCAATGCAACTTTTGAAAAACGTCTTTCTCACTGTAATGATCGGAAACTCTTTTGAAAGGTCATAACGGTTCACCACACAAAACGATTTGATCGTGTGCGCAGGCGTTCCGTCACTCCACTTTGGTCTCACTTCCAAATGCTCGTCTGAAAACCCATGCTTCAAAATGTCCTTGCAGTTTTTCACAAAATATTTGTCCGCAATGCTCATAAATTTCTTTCTCCTTTGTGTCGTATTGATTTTGTTATTTCGGGTGAATGTTATTCTCTTGCTTCTTGCGCTTTCTCGTGCAACAAAAGCGTGTTTGACAAAAGCTCCGCAATTGTCATTGGTCCAACTCCGCCAGGAACTGGCGTGATGAATGAAACTTTGCTCGCCACTGACTCAAAATCCACATCGCCCACAAGCCCTGCATCAGTTCTGTTGATTCCAACATCCACAACAATCGCCCCATCCTTCACCATGTCCGCTGTCACAAACTTTGGCTTTCCAATCGCAGCAATCAAAATGTCAGCATTTTTTGTGATCTCTTCAAGATTTGTCGTTTTTGAGTGACAAATGGTCACTGTTGCATTTTTTTCTTCCAAGAGGCTTGCAACACTTTTGCCAACAAGCAAACTTCTGCCAATCACAACAGCGTTCTTGCCCTCCATGCAAATCCCATAGTGCTCCAAAATGTGAATGATGCCAATTGCCGTGCAAGGCGCAACCAAAGTACGCTTTGAAAACAACCTTCCAAGATTGATTTCCGTGAGTCCGTCAACATCTTTTTCTGGCGAAATGTGCGAAATAATTTTCCTTTCATCAAGCCCCTTTGGCAGCGGCAATTGCAACAAAATGCCAGACACACTCTCGTCCTTGTTCAACTCCTCAATCACATCGATGACATCACTCTCAGATGCATCTTCTTTCAAAACTTTGACAATCGAACCAAACCCAACACTCAAGCACGCCTTTTCTTTTGACGCAACATAAACTTTGCTTGCGGGATTGTCACCAACAATAATGCACGCAAGGACAGGAACACTCTTGCCCTTTTCCACAAACTCACTTTGTGTTGCATGCTTGATTTTTTCCTTGATGCTTTCAGCAACAAGCTTTCCATTCAAAATTTCCATACATCCATGATAAATGATTTTTTCTTTTCAAGTCAAACAAAATCCACACGCACAAAAAAATAGTCCAACTCGCACAAAAGTTGGACTTTTCATAATACCTTGTTTTGCCTGTGTTGTCAGACATAACACCCCATAATTACTGCAAAAACCCGCCGTCAACCACAAGACATTGACCTGTGATGAACTTGGCTTCGTCTGACGCCAAAAATCGCACTGCATTTGCAATGTCTTCTGGCGCTCCGTTTCGCCCAAGCGCCGCACAGCCAGCAAGCTCGTCAAGCTCGGCTTTTGAATAGCTCTTTGTCATGTCAGTCATGATCACCCCAGGAGCAATTGCATTCACATTGATGGAAGCTCCCCCAACTTCTTTTGCAATTCCTTGCGTGAGCCAATCAACTCTCTGATGCTCTTCATGCAAACTGTTAACTTTGCGATAACTTTATCCCCCCAAGCCTCTTGTTTTTTATGCTCATATTATATGGTCAATAAATCTTTAATGTGAACAACACCACCCAATTCAAACTGTCCACTTTTGTTGTTTGTTTTCAGCTTTGTCCACTAAAAAATTCCAAAACTTAACTCTGCAATATATGTGTAATAAGTTGAATATTTCAAATCTTAATTTCAAGTTGAATTATTTATATTTACAAAAATTGCAAGTTTAAGGTTTTTATTTTGGTTGTGGGATATAATAATGACAGAAAAAAATTTTTTCTAAAATTAAAAAAAATGTATAAAATTACTTGACTTCGGGGGGGGGGGGGTAATATATAATACATTTATAAAAAGATAATATAATTATCTAAAAAAAGAAAAAAGGAGAAACAAAATGAATAAATTTAAAACAGTAGTGTCACCCATTTTTGTTTTGGTGTTGCTTGTTGGAAGCTTTGTTTTGGGCTACGTTGCAAGGGATAAAGGATGGATAATGCTTGACAAAAATAACGGAAAGACAACCTTGACCATTGCAAATGTTAAATTTGCTATTGGAACACTCATGAATGACTTTGAAGAAAATTCCATTACTCTTGAAGATGTCGGCACAAGCACAGCTGAAACCAACACTGTTGACTCATATTTCAATTTGTCTTCAGATAAATATCAAGACATGTCAACCGCAGTAACAGATGATTTTTACACCACCGCTGGCTCAGGATTGGTTTCACAATATTATGATTTCATGTTTAAACCATTTTTGGAATTGGCATTCGACGATGAATTCAAACTTAATGAAAATTTTGAAAAAGAAATGAATTGCCTCCCAATTCAAACACAAGCAAAACATATTGGAAAATGCACCGTTGATTCAAACAATAAAATTGTATTAAACTATTACATCACCAGTGATTTGACTGGCAACAACGCAGCAAACAGCACTGTTGCCGCTGTTCGAGTATCAATTGATTTTGATTTCACAGATAATTCATATGCTTTTGATTACAGCTTTGTGTCAAACGCAGCTGGCTCAAACAAAATGGCTGTTATTGCACATATTGAAAAAGACAAATCAGCTTTCGCTGACAATTTCGACAAACCAGCATTCACAAAATATTCAGTAATCAGAGCCGACCAATCAACTGGAGAATGGAATAAAGATAACAGCGTTTTGGACATCGTTATTGATTTTGATTTGGTGAATAAAAAATTCTGTAGAATTGATAGTGGTGCTTCTTCTCTGGCAACAAGCACAAAGACAGTCCTTGCAGAAGTTGGTGCAACAAAAAATGCAGAACTTATCAACAAATATTTCTTCGACAACAAAGTTGTTGAATTGATTGAAACAACAGCAGAAGAACTTGGAATTAATTAATAAACAATAAAAAAATTTTTTAGTTAGTTATGACTTTCAAAAACAAAAAGGCACGTTTGAACACGTGCCTTTTTGTTTAACCAAATTTTCACCCAACATCTAAGGGTTACTGCAAAAAACCGCCGTCAACCACAAGACATTGACCTGTGATGAACTTGGCTTCGTCTGACGCCAAAAATCGCACTGCATTTGCAATGTCTTCTGGTGCTCCGTTTCGCCCAAGCGCCGCACAGCCAGCAAGCTCGTCAAGCTCGGCTTTTGTGTAGCCCTTTGTCATGTCAGTCATAATCACCCCAGGAGCAATTGCATTCACATTGATGGAAGCTCCTCCAACTTCTTTTGCAATTCCTTGCGTGAACCCAACAACACCCGCCTTGCTTGCACTGTAAACACTCTCACATGAAGCTCCAGAAATCCCCCAGATTGATGAAATGTTCACAATCTTGCCATAATTTTGCGAAAACATGATTTTCAGCACTTCTCTTGTGGTTAAAATACAAGAATTCAAATTCACATTCAAAACATTCAAAATCTGCTCGTCAGTCATGTCCACAAGCATCCCAAACTCAGAAATGCCAGCATTGTTCACAAGCACATCAATTCGCCCAAATTCGCAAACACAAGTCTGCACAAGATTCTTGATCTCGTCAGCTTTGGCTGCATCTGCCTTGACAGCAATCACCCTTTGGCTTTCTCGTGAAAGCTCTTTTGCAAGCTCTTCAGCTTGATCTTTGCTTTTCAAATAAGAAAAACAAACATCAAAACCTTCGCTTGCAAACTTTCTCACAATCGCTTCTCCAATGCCTCTTGAGCCCCCAGTCACAAGCACAACTTTTCTCATGCTTTTCATATTTCCTCCATTTTTGTGCATTTCAAAAAAAAACAAATCACAATTTTTTAAAATCCAAATCCTTGCCCAAACAAGCTTTGAACAAAAGTTGGTTTAAAAAAAAACACTTCATTGCAGTCCCAATTATATCATGATTTGATTTGCTCGTCAATCACAAAAAAAACCGCGAGAAATGCCCCGCGGTTTTTTTCTGCGTCCTATTTTTCTTCCTTTGCCTCAACAGCAGAAGAATTTGCCTTTGATGCAGCTTCAGCTGAAAGAAGCGCACGAATGTCTTTCAAAATGTCCTCAGTCTTTTCAGGTGCTGGAGCTGGTGGAACAATTTTTGAATCTCTGAGCTTCTTGAGCTCAACCCTGACTTGCTCCCAGTCCTTCATGTTCACGCCAAGAGCCTTGAGCTCTTTTCTCTCCGCCCTTGTTGGAACTTCTTTCATTGATTTGTTCACCAAATCCCTTGATTTGTTGATGAGTCTCACAATTGTGAAGATCACAAAAGCAATAATCAAAAAGTCAATGATTGCAGTGATGAGCGCACCCCAGTCAATATAGATTGAATTCGCAAGATCAACAGTCTTTTCAAGCGTCACAGGATCTGTCACTTCCTTTCTCACAAGGAATGTGTAAATCGCGTCA
>JAFTJJ010000123.1 GCA_017456465.1 Clostridia bacterium
AAAATATTTTGCATTTTCAACTTGGTCGCCTCTTGAGTGTTTGCTTTTTTCAAGTGGGACGACGATCATGTTTGCTTCTGATTTGAGGCCTTCAAAAATTGTTGTTGCGCCACCACGAGAGACAACCACATTTGAAAGTTTCATGTAATCGGGCATGTGGTCTGTGAACTCAATTTGTTCATAATTTTTGTTTTGGATTGTTGGATCGAGGTTGCCTTTTCCTGTGATGTGAATGACATGAAATTTGGCTGTCAAAAATGGCAAGCACGATCTGATGACTTCATTCAATTTTTTTGAGCCTTGTGATCCGCCAGTGACAACCATGATTTTTTTGTTGGTTTTGTTTTTTATGTTTTGCATGAAAGGTGTGGGTGACGATTTTTGAAAATCATCCTTGACTGGAATTCCAGTCACGACCGTTTTGGATTGATATTTTTTTGGCAGTGAAGTTTTTGCTTTTTCTGTTGCCACAAAAATTTGTTTTGCGTGGCGCGAACCAAGTTTGTTTGCAAGACCAAGAGTCATGTCGGACTCATGCAGGACATAAGGCACGCCAGCTTGTGTTGCACCAAGCATGACGGGGACTGAGACAAAGCCGCCTTTTGAAAAGACGACATCAACTTTGTTGTTTTTGAGGATTTCGACAACTTGTTTTCGTGCGCGTTTGAGTGTGCAGGGGATTTTGAGATTTCGGAGCAAATTTTTTCTGTCGAACTTGATGACTGGAACAGCAAAAAACGGCAAGCCAAATTCTTTTGCCTTTTTTTCTTCCATGGAGTCTTTTGACCCAATATAAATTATTTTTGAAAAATGTTTTTTGAATTCAGAGAGGAGTGCGAGATTTGGGGATATGTGTCCCATTGTTCCGCCGCCGGTGAGTGCTAATGTTTTGTTCATGTGATTTTTCTCCTTTTTGGTGGGGTGTGTTTTTCATAACTGTTTTTTTAATTTCAAATTTCAAGGCAAGGTTATGGAAGCGAGTGTGATTCAAGTGCGTGCAATTTCTCATTTCTTAATCATTCAAGCAAACCACATTCGTTTTGACCACGCATTCGTTTTTGGGTGACACATCGTTTGCCATGAGTTTTTTGAGTGTGCGACCAATTTCAAAACTTTCTTGCGGTTTGTGTCATGCAAAAACTACGCCCGAAAACATAAACATGGTTTTTGGGGCTTTTTCTCTTATTGTTTGCTTTTACATGAAAAAATTCCTCTTGGTTGAAGTTGTTATTAATATTATGGCTTTTTTGATCTTATTATATGAAAAAACGGCAAAATTTGTTTGCCAAGCAAGGGAAAATTTGTTATAGTTAAGTGTGGAAACTGGGGAAGTTCTGAGGATTTTTGGGGCTTTCTTACGTTGACAATTTGTTTGCTGCTGCAATTTGTTTGCTGTGGCAATTATTGAAAAATTTTTAACGATTAAAAAACAAAGGAAGGAAACAATGGCAACAAAGAGTTATGACGCAAAAGACATACAAGTGCTTGAAGGTTTGGATGCGGTGAGGCTTCGTCCCGGAATGTACATCGGAACGACAGGGCCAAAGGGGCTTCATCACCTCATCTGGGAGATTGTGGACAACTCAATTGACGAAGCATCAAACAAGCATGGTGACAGAATCATTGTGACGCTGCACGCGGACGGTTCGGTGTCAATCGAGGACAACGGGCGTGGAATCCCAATCGATTTGCATCCAACAATGAAAATTCCTGCAGTTGAAGTCGTGTTCACTCAGCTTCATGCGGGTGGAAAGTTCAACAACGAGAACTATGCCTATTCTGGAGGTTTGCACGGTGTTGGTGCATCGGTTGTTAATGCGCTTTCAAGATGGCTTGAAGTCACTGTGTGTCGTGGCGGAAAAAAATACCGCATGCGTTTTGAATCAAACGAGGACAAGAAAGGAAAAGTTCGAGGCGGCGTGAGAGTTGGTGAGCTTGAGTGTTTGGGATCTGCGCCTGTGTCTGGAACGACAGTTACTTTCCTTCCTGATGACAGAATTTTTGAAACAGTTGAGTTTGATTATTCAACCATCAAAAAAAGAATGAAAGAGCTTGCATTTTTGAACAAGGGGCTTGAAATGTGTCTTGTTGACGAGCGTGAAAGTCAAGCTGAGCCAAGTGTGAAATCTTATAAGTATGAAGGCGGAATTGTTGACTATGCAAAGTACATCAACGAGGGCAAGGGCACGCTCTATGACGAACCAATCCACATCGTTGGCGAAGAAAACGGAATTGTGGTTGAGGCTGCAATTCAGCACACAGACAGTTATGCGGAAAGTGTGTTTTCATATGTCAACAACATCCCAACAAGCGAAGGCGGAACGCATGAAGTTGGACTCAAGTCTGCTTTGACCAGAGTTTTGAATGATCTTGCAAGAAAGAATGGAACTCTCAAGGACAAAGATTCAAACTTTCTTGGGGAAGACTTCAGAGAAGGTCTCACTTGTGTGCTTTCAATCAAGATGAAGAACATTCAATTTGAAGGTCAAACGAAGACAAAGCTTGGAAACCCTGAAGCAAAGCCAGCGGTTGAAGCTGTGATTGCAAACGGGCTCAGTTCTTATTTTGGAACGCGTGGGTCAGGAAAAGTTCTTTCAGCTGTGCTTGACAAGGCAGCGGGAGCCGCGAAGGTGCGTGAAGCATCAAGAAAAGCCAAAGAAATTGCAAGGCAGAAAAACAGTCTTGAGAATGCGCCACTTGTTGGAAAGCTTGCGGCTTGTTCTGGAAAGAACTATGCAATGAACGAACTTTTCATTGTTGAGGGTGACTCAGCGGGAGGTTCAGCAAAGCAAGCTCGTGACAGGCATTTCCAAGCAATTTTGCCACTTCGAGGAAAGCCACTCAATGCCGAGAAAAAGAGAATTGATCAAGTGCTTGCAAACGAAGAGTTCAGATCATTGATTTCGGCTTTGAACGCAGGAATTGGTGACGACTTCAACATGGACACGCTTCGCTACAACAAAGTTGTGATTCTTGCCGATGCTGACCAAGACGGAGCGCACATCAGAGCAATTCTTCTCACATTCTTCTATCGTTACATGAAAGAGCTCATCACTGACGGGCACGTGTTTATTGGACTTCCACCTCTCTACAGGCTTTCAAAGAAAGACAAGGTGGAATATGTGTTCTCAGACGCAGAGCTTCCAGAAGCCATCAAGAATTTCGGTTCAGGCTATAAGCTTTCGAGGTACAAAGGACTTGGTGAAATGAACCCAGAGCAACTTTGGGAAACAACAATGGATCCAAAAGAGCGAACTCTTGTGCGTGTCACCATCGAAGACGCTGCAGAAGCAGAAAAGATGATCACGGTTTTGATGGGAGATGCTGTTGAAGCCAGAAAAGAATACATCATTACGAATGCTAACTTTAATAAAGTGGACAATTTCAAGCCAAAGAATTAGCCAAAGGCTTGATTTCGAGCAATCTGCAGCAGAACGCATCGAATTTTCCAGACAGGGCAGAACGAAAAGTTCAGCCCGTGCCTGAAAAATTCTTGGTTATTTGCATCTTACTCAAACTGAAGCCTTTGGTGCGGGAATCGGGCTGAAGCGATTTTTAGAATTTTGCACAAACTCCGACGCTAGAAAAGTAAAAGAAGTCTTGGTGCGGGAAGTGGCTTACGGAGAAAGCAAGAAAATTTGATTTTTAGAATTTTTTTGTGAAGCTGGGGATGTGAGAAACTATCAAACGCAAAGACAGCAAGCCCAAAGATAAGCCTTTGGTGCGGGAAGTGGGCTGAAGCTAAAGCAATAAAAATTGATTTTTTGAATTATTGGAAATTAAAAGCCAAACAAGGAGACATTCATGGACAAAGAAAAAATGGACAACGAAGAAATTTTGGGGAAAAACATTGATGCTGACAACATTGATGCGATTGTGTCAGAGCTTACTGACGAAGAGCACGAGGTTGGGGCAACTGAGACCGAGACAAAATCAAAGCGAAAGATGCTCAAAGAGCAGCTTTTGGTTTCGGCGGGGCTTGGAAAAAACATTTTGGACAAGACCTTGGACACTGTGATGCACGAATCAATGATGCCTTATTCTGAGCATGTTATTTTGGACAGAGCACTTCCAAGAGTTGAAGACGGTTTGAAGCCTGTTCAGCGTCGAATTTTATATTCAATGCTTGAGCAAGGTTTGACTCCTGACAAGCCTTACAAGAAGTCAGCAAAAGTGGTTGGTGAGTGTCTTGGTAACTATCACCCTCACGGTGACTCTTCAGTCTATGACGCAATGGCGAGAATGGCTCAGCCTTTCAACATGAAAGAGTGTCTTGTGGACGGTCAAGGAAACTTTGGTTCGATTGACGGAGACAGTCCTGCTGCGATGCGTTACACAGAAGCCAGAATGACGCCTCTTGCGCTTGAGATCCTTCGTGATCTTGACAAGAACACTGTTGACTGGATGCTGACATATGACGACTCAATGCAAGAGCCAAAAACTTTGCCTTGCAGATTTCCAAACGTGCTTGTGAACGGTGCGTCTGGAATTGCAGTTGGGCTTGCAACAAACATTCCAACTCACAACCTCGCTGAGACCATTTCTGCAGCGTGCGCGCTTATTGACAATCCAAACATAACCCTCAAAGAAATGATGAAGATCATCAAAGCGCCTGATTTTCCAACGGGAGGTTACATCATTGCGGGCGACGAGCTTGAAAAGGCTTATGAGACTGGGAAAGGCAAGATTTTGATCAGAGCCAAGACCCACATTGAGGGTGGCGAAGGTGACAAAAAGAACATTGTCATCACTGAAATTCCTTATCAAGTGAACAAGGCAACTCTCTTGCAGAAAATTGCAGAGCTGAGGGATTCAAAGAAAGACATTTTGGGTGGAATCACTGAAATTTCAGACGAATCTGACCGAGAGGGAATGAGAGCTGTCATTCGTGTCAAAAAAGATGCTGATCCAAAAAAGATCCTTGAATATCTTTTCAAATACACACAGCTTCAAGTGTCTTTTGGAATCAACATGGTTGTGATTGCGGACGGGCGTCCTCAGCAGCTTGGATTGATTCCAATTCTCGAGCACTATGTGGCATATCAACGAGAAGTGGTTTTCAGAAGAACCAAGTTTGAGCTTGACGCAGCAAAAGAGCGTGAGCACATTTTGCGGGGCTTGATCATTGCTGTCAGAAACATTGACGAAGTGGTGGCGATCATCAAAAAATCAGCTTCGACAACTGAAGCCAAGCAAAGACTCAAAGCGAGGTTCGAGCTTTCTGATGTGCAAGCACAAGCAATCCTTGACATGAGGCTTGCTCGTCTCACATCGCTTGAAGTGTTCAAGCTTGAAACTGAGCTTTTGGAGCTTGAAAAGAAGATTCGTGAGCTCACCGCGATTGTGGGATCAAAGAAGCTTCAATTTGATCTTGTGAAAGAAGAAATGAACGAGATCAAGAAGAAATTTAAGGACGCAAGAAAGAGTGAAGTTATTGCGACTGTTGACGACTATGTGGTTGCAGCGCAAAGTGACGAAAAGCCAATCTTGAATGTTGTGATTGCTTCATCACAATCGGGTTACATCAAAGCCATGAGTGCAAAGCATGTTTCAATGGCAGGAAAAGTTTGGGGCGAAAAATCTCTTGGCAGTGA
>JAFTJJ010000015.1 GCA_017456465.1 Clostridia bacterium
AAAGAGCGTTAACAACAGAAAGGCCAACACCATGAAGTCCACCAGAAATCTTGTATCCTCCACCGCCAAATTTTCCACCAGCATGAAGTTTTGTAAGAACAAGTTCGACTGCACTTTTGCCTTCAGTCTTGTGAATACCTGTTGGAATTCCGCGACCATTGTCTGTTACTGAACAAGAGCCATCCTTGTTGATTTCAATAATAATTTTATTACAATAACCCGCAAGTGCCTCATCAATACTGTTGTCCACAATTTCTGTCACCAAGTGATGAAGTCCCTTAATATCTGTTGAACCAATATACATTCCTGGTCTTTTTCTTACGGGTTCGAGCCCTTCGAGAACCTGAATCTGATCTTCACCATATTGATTTTCAACTTTGCTTACATCATCCATATTTAAAGCCCCTTTAAAAAATAATTTTGTTGGTTTTCAACACTGCAAATTATAACAAAAAATGCCTGCCGCTGGCAAGCAAATTATTGATATATTTTAATAAATATATAATATATTTATATATAGAACGTCAAAAAGTGGCTAAAATCGTGCTTTCTTGCCCTCATTTTCACTTTTTCATCTTCTTTACAATCCCAGATGCAACTCTAAAATTTGTGTAAGCTTGTTCTTTTGGAAATTTAAATGCCGTTCCTGTCACAATGGTTTGATATGATGACACCACCTCAAACAGCTTTTTTTGACGCCTTGTGTCAAGCTCAGAGAAGACATCATCAAGAACCAAAACAGGATTTTCACCAAGCTCGGCAGAAAAAATTTCTGCTTCTGCAATTTTGAGTGCAAGCACAATACTTCGCTGTTGACCTTGACTTGCAAAATTTCTTGCATCCATTCCATTGAGTGAAAATTTGATGTCATCTCTGTGTGGGCCAATTGATGTATATCCAAGTTCAATATCTCGTTCAAGATTATACTCAAGAGCTGAAAGAATTTCTTTTTTGAGTTCCTCAACCGTTGTCCCCTTTGCCCCAACATAATCAATTTCAAGTTCTTCTGTTTGCTTTGACAAATCCTTCAGAGCTTGTTTTGCTGGACCTGTAAGTTTTTCAATAAAACCTTTTCTCGTCCTAATGATTGGGGCTGCAAGCGCAGCAAGTTGCTCATTCCAAACAGAAATTTGAGCCATAAGCATCTCTCTGTTCCGTTCAGTTTTTAAAAGTTTGTTGCGCTGAAACAAAACCTTGTTATATCTCGTGATTAAATTATAATACGATCCTGAGAGCTGTGAAATGTCAGTATCCATAAATTCACGCCTTTCATTTGGCGACTCAGACACAATCTTGAGTTCATCTGGCGAAAAATAAACGGTGATCAAATTACCAAACACTTCACTCATTTTTTTAATTTCATTTCCGTTGATTTTGAAAATCTTCCCCTGCTCTTTGTCAATAAAATATTCAATTTTAACTTTACCAAAATTTCTTTGAACCTCAATTTCAACAAAGCATGATGTTTCAAATGCATTAATAAGATCATGTTCTTTGCTTGTTCTTGGGCTCTTTGTGGTCGATGCCACCACAAGCGCCTCGACGACATTGGTCTTTCCTTGCCCATTTTGACCAGTAAGAGTGTTGATTCCATCATCAAATTCCACAAGTGTGTCCTTGTGGTTTCTGAAATTATGAAGTTTGACATAATTAATTTTCATGAGCTACCAAAGCAATTATATCAAAAACACACAGTGATTGTCCAATAATTGTTAAAATTATTAACTGCAGGCGCTTGTTTTTTTTTTAGGTTTAGTATATACTTTGAGAGAAGTAATTAAACTTGGGAGATAACTCATGAACGAAATTAATTTCATCGACACCACAGACATTGAGATTGACCTCAAAAAAATTTGGGAAGAGGCAAAACATCTTTTGGAACCCCTCGTTTCATCTGTGACTTATGATGTGTGGATCGCAACACTTGACCCAGTTGATCTCAAAGGCAACACTCTTGTACTTTCAACTCCAAGTTTTTCAAGCCAAAATGTCTTAAATCAAAAATATAAAAATTATATAACTGACAGTGTAAACAAAATTCATTCAGCCATAACGGAAGTTGAATTTATAATTGCTTCTGGCGAAGATGAAGAACAGCAAGCTTTAAAGCAGTCGGCACCTGTCATTGAATCACCAAAGAAAAAACCCGTTTCTTCTTGTTTCAACCCAAAGTTCACTTTTGATAACTTTGTTGTTGGATCATCAAACCAATTTGTTGCCGCCGCTGCAAAAGCTGTTGCCGAAAGACCAGGCACAAATTGCAACCCTCTCTTCATATGGGGTGGCGTTGGACTTGGAAAAACCCACCTTTTGCACGCAATCGGAAATGAAATTTTGGAAAAAAAGAAAGATCTCAACGTTGTTTATGTCACAACAGAAAAATTCACAAACGATCTCATTTCTTCAATCCAAAACAGCAAAAAGGGTGCAAACAGTGATTTTAGGGAAAAATACAGAACTTGTGATGTTCTGATTGTTGATGACATTCAATTCATCATCAACAAAAACAGCGTGCAAGAAGAGTTCTTCCACACCTTCAATGAGCTTGTCATGAACGGCAAACAAATTGTTATCTCTTCTGACAAAATGCCAAAAGACATTAATCCACTTGAAGAAAGACTCAAATCAAGATTTGAGAGTGGACTCATTGCCGATGTCGGTGTTCCTGACATTGAAACAAGAATTGCAATCATCAACAAAAAGGCACAACTCGAAAGATACAACATTTCAAGAGAAGCCGTTGAATATATTGCTGAAATCTCAAAAACAAACATCAGAGAGATGGAAGGACGACTCTCTCGCGCAGTATTTTATTCTGGTCTTCTTGGTGAATCAATCACATCTCTTGAAACAACAAGAGAAGCGCTCAAGGACATGGTCACTGAAGACAATTCAGAAATCGATGCAAACAAAGTGCTCGAATGCGTCTGCAAATTTTATAACATCAAAAAAGAAGAATTACTTGCAAGAAAGAGAACCAAGGAAATTGCAATGGCAAGACAAGTTGCAATGTACTTAATTTCTGACTTAATTGCAATGCCGCTCGCATCCATTGGCAACATTTTCGGAAAAGATCACGCGACAGTAATTTATGCAAAAAACAAAATCACAGATGACATGGCAACAAACAAAAAACTTGCAATCGAGATCAATGACATGAAACAAATGATCAAGGGAAAATAAAAATCTTTGTTTATTTTCCACTTGATTATTGTTTGCAAAGTATTTATAATAGGAAATATAAAGAGGTACAAATTTATGAAATTAATATGTGAAGGACTTGATTTAAGTGATGCAGTTTTGAAGGTTATCAAAGCAACAGCATCAAAAACAACAAACCCAATTTTGGAAGGAATTAAACTCAGAGCAAGTGAAGACGCGCTGACACTCTCTGCAACTGATCTTGAACTTTCAATTGAAAAGACAATCCCAGCCGATGTCAAAATCGAAGGAGAAGTTGTCGTTCCAGGAAAATTCTTTGCAGACTTTGTCAAAAAACTTTCTGGCGAACAAATTGAACTTTCACTTGACGAAAAAAATTCACTTAAGATTCAATACACCGATTCAGAAGGTTTCCTTCAATGCATGAATGCAGAAGAATTTCCTCAAATAAAAGAACTTGTAAATCCTGAAAAAGTAGTTATGAAAACTCGAGATTTCAGAGATCTCATCAACAAAACAATTTTCTCCGTTGCGATTGATGATGCAAGACCAATTCTCAAAGGCTGTTTGTTTGAAATTGCACAAGAACAAATCACAGGCGTTGCCCTTGATGGCTATAGATTGGCGCTCGTAAAAAAACCAATCATCAGTTCAACTTCTGAATTCAATTGTATTGTTCCAGCAAGAACCCTTGGTGAAATCAGCAAACTTCTCGATGACAGCGAAAAAGAAATTGAAGTCTTCATCCAAAAGAATTACATGCTTGTAAAAGTTGACAACACAAAGATCATTACAAGACTTCTTGATGGAGAATTCATCAATTACAAACAAGTTATTCCACAAAACACAGCATCAGTCGTTACAATCAACAAAAAACAACTTGAATTCGGACTTGAACGCGCAAGTTTGCTTGCAAAAATGGACAGAAACAATCTTGTAAAGTTTGACGTTCGAGACAAACTCTTGACTCTCACATCTTCATCAGACATTGGAAATGTAACTGAAAACATAACAATTGCTCTTGATGGAAAAGACATTTCAATTGCTTTCAATGCAAGATATTTCAGCGAATGCATGAGAACAATCGAAGATGAATTCATCCGCATCAATTTCACTTCACCAATCGCACCTTGCACAATTGAAGCTGCTGAAAACAGTGAGTATTTGTACTTGATTCTTCCAATGAGAATTGTGAATTAATGGTGATGAGCATGAAAAACAAAAAACCTTCTCTCATTGTTCTTTCAGTTTCACTTGGACTTTCAATTGCATTCACAGTGCTCTTGTGCCTTGGACTCTTTGGGGTTCTCGTTCCGTCTTGGATCAAAGAGCAAAACTTCAATTACATGATTGCATTCGTACTTGTTATTTTGAATTTGGTTCTCGACATTGTGTTCATGGTGGTTGAATCAAAACGAAAACTTGACATTCCTGAATGGTTCAGAGTTGTGTTCTTCATTGGATTCTTTATTTTTACAAATGTTTATTATTATTTCGGACTCTACACAATCATTTACACAGAAGTTTTGTTTTATATTTATCTCTCAATCGTTCTTTCAATCCTCAGCATATCAATATTCTTTAACGTGCAAAAAAATGAAAACAACCAAGTGAAATCAAGCAACGCATATGCTGCGATTTCGACATTTACTTATTCAACATCAATGTTTTTGATTTTCGAAACAATCATAACAGCCATAAAAATTGTTTCAAATGCTAACGACGTGGAAAATGGCATCTTGATGTTCCTCATTCACTCATGCGTCAGCATTTTTGTGAGTCTCGTTGTTTCTCTTTCTTTCTACTCTTCGCTTGTGAGAAAAAAGAAATTCATTAACGCATGTTTAATCCGAACAATCAAAAACGAAGATATCGAACAAAAATAAAAAACATCACCACGGTCTATACTCCGTGGTTTTTTTGTGATAAAATTACAGAGACATTTACTTTACAGTTTTAATTTTGTTTTAAAACCTTGACTTTCCCGTGTCCGTTGCATATAATAACTTACAACAAGTTCTTAAACAACATACTTTGTATGATGTAGGGTATTAAACCAAGCAGACAAGAACTTGTTTTTTTATTGTCTTTTTCTTCAGTTATTCTTAAAATTGTGAATTTTAGACCTTGCTTTTATCTTTTCAATGCTTGAACAAGTAAATCTTCTATCAACTTTGCCAAAGTAGCCAAAAATTCCGTTCCAGTCGTGTAGTTACTTTTTATTTCACTTTACGACTCGATTAAATAAAACCAACATTTAACTTTACATGATTTTATTTTTTCAATTACGGTTGACAAGCAAACTTTTATATTTTATAATAGCAAGTACTGTTACGATTTTAATGTATCAGACAAAATCACATTAGGAGAATTCACATGAAAAGAACTTATCAGCCAAAAAAAGCACACAAGAACAAAGTTCATGGCTTCAGAGCAAGAATGAAAACAAAAGGCGGAAAGAACGTTCTCAAACGTCGCAGAAACAAAGGCAGAGCTAAGCTTGTTGGCTAATTTTAACAAAGGCGAATCTTAAGAATGCTGAAAAGAGAGTATAGGCTCAAAAAAAAATATATGTTCGCTTATTGCTACAAAGTCGGCAAAGTGGCTCATGCCAAGTCATGCCTGATGTACTACACCCCAAGCAAAAACAAAAATGTTAAAATTGGGATTAGTGTCAGCAAAAAAGTTGGTGGCGCTGTCAGCAGAAATCGAGCAAGAAGAGTAATCAGGGAAGCCATTACTCCTTTTCTTGGATTCATAAATAAGAATCACAACATCATTATCGTGGCTCGAGAGAACATTTTGTCTTTCAGTTTTAACGATATTCAAAAAGATATTGAGTACATGCTCAAAAAGGCAGGAATTTATAGTGAAACAAATTTTTAAATCAATTTTGCTATCTCCTGTTTATTTTTATAAATATTGCATCTCCCCTCTTCTTCCTCACGTATGCAAGTATAATCCATCATGCAGCACTTACATGATCGAAAGTATTTCAACGTGGGGATTTTTTAAAGGCTTTTCTCTGGGCATGAAGAGAATTGCAAGATGCAATCCAAAATCAAAGGGCGGAACCGACAGAGTTCCAACAAACATAAAAGGAGATTATAAATGGGTAATGTAATGACTTTACTTGCAAGTCCTGTGAATGCACCATCTGGTCTGTGGGTCACAATCCTCAATTGGATTGAAAGTGGAATTGTGAATTATGGTTGGACAATCATTCTTTTCACACTTTTGATCAAATTCGCATTGTCACCTCTTGACCTTCTGATCAAATACTCAACCAAAAAGAGCACTCTCGTTCAACAAAAACTTGCACCACAATCAGCAAGACTTCAAAAGAAGTATGCAAACAACCAACAAGCATATCAAATGCAAATGAACGCGCTTTACAAAAAAGAAGGTTATAACATGATCGGCTCTTGTGTCATCATGCTTGTGAACCTTGTTTTGACAATGGCAGTTTTCCTCACAATTTTCTCATCACTTCGTGAAGTTTCAGCCTACAAAACAATTTGTCAATACAACAATGTTCAAGCCGTTTATGAACAAAGCATGACAACCGAACTTGCTTCAACCACTGGGACAACTTTTAATGAAGAAATGACACTTTCAGCATTCCTTGCTGATGAAACAAACCAAACAACTTTTGCTTCTCAAATTGAAACAGCAAACAACAACGCACAAGATGCAGTCCTTCAGGCTTGGAACTCATCAAAAGAAGAATGGCTTTGGATCAAAAACATATGGGTTGCAGATGGTGCAAAATCGGCAATGCCAACATATGATGATTTAAAATCACTCGCAAGTTCATCTAAAAAAGAAGAATATATAAAATATGTTGAAGGCCTCGACCAAACAATTTATGGCAACATTTCACAAATGGTTGGTTCTTCTGAAACCGCTTGGAATGGTTATTACATCTTGGCTGTCCTTGCAGCAGTAGTGACATTCCTTTCTCAATACGTCGCGCAACTCTCAACAAAACTCAAAAATAAAAATCTCAACAAGATTGCAGAAGCTGGCACACAAAACGGTGGAATGATGAAATTCATGAAAATATTAATGCCAGCCATGATGGTTATTTTTGTTCTCACATCAAGCTCAGCATTCGGAATCTACGTTGTAACAAGTTCAATTGTTTCCATCGGAATTTCTTATCTCATATCAATATTTGTCAACCTTATGACAAAAAAGAAAGAGGCTGAAGTTTCAGCATATCTCGAAAAAGAAGCACTCAAACTTGCAAAAAAACAAAAATAAACAAAGGAGAAATTTATTATGAAATCAATCGAAGTACAAGGCAAAACCGTTGATCAAGCAATTGAAATTGGGCTTTACAAACTTGAAACAACAAGAGAAAATGTGAAAATTGCAATTCTTGAAGAGGCTGGACTTTTCAATAAAGCCAGAGTTCGCCTCACTCTTGCAGGAGAAGAAAGCCAAAAAGAAACGGCTCTCAAAGAGCTTGTTGAAGAAATGCTTTCAAAAATGAATATTTCTTGTGAGATTTATATCGAAGAAAGAGATGAAGAATTTTTTGTTGACATCACTGGAGAAGATGCTGCTCTTCTCATCGGCAAACGCGGAGACAATCTCGATGCAACACAATATCTCATTTCTCAAATCTTTAACAAGGGCGTTCCTCATGATGAATACAAAAAAGTTGTCGTTGACAGCGCTGGTTACAAAAAGAAAAGAGAAGAAACACTCAAGGGCCTTGCAAGAAGAACTGCAGCAAAGGTTGCAAGAGAAAACAGAAATGTGGCACTTGAGCCAATGAATGCATTTGAAAGAAGAATCATTCACAGTGAACTTTCAGACCACGCAAAAGTTGAGACAGAAAGCCGTGGAAATGAACCACACAGATATGTTGTGATCAAGCTTAAAGGCAAAGCAGAAAACAAAGATAAACGCAAAGAAAAAAGCGAACAAAACAAAGAAGAACAATCAAAAGAAGCTCCAAGAGCTTACGCGGATTAATAATCATCAAAGCACTCAAAACTCAGGGTGCTTTTTTTGTTGCCAATTTTTTTATTAAATATAATTGAAAAATTAAAAAGTTGTAGTATAATACTATTCGTATGGAACAAGTAAAAAACATGGAAACAATTGTCGCACTTTCAACGCCTGCAGCAGCTGGCGCGATTTCTATTGTTCGCATGAGCGGAAAAAATGCAGTGCAAATTGCAGACAAACTCTTTGTTTCTGTTAAAGGTAAAAAACCTTCTGAATTCATCCCACGCATGCTTGAGCTTGGCACATTCAACACTGGATCTTTCAAGGAACATTGCATGTGTGTGCGATTCAACGCACCATTCAGCTACACTGGAGAAAATGTGGTCGAATTTCAACTTCATGGAGGAATGAAAATTACAGAAGGAGTGATTGCTGCATGCATCAAAGCCGGCGCAAGAATGGCAAGTGCTGGAGAATTCACAAAACGAGCTTTTTTAAATGGCAAAATGAGTCTTGCATCTGCTGAAGGGATGATGGACATGATCAATGCTGAAAGCGAAGCAGAAATAAGAGCGGGCTATAACCTGCTTCAAGGCGAACTTTCAAAACTTGCAAAAACTGCGCAAGATGAACTTACTGACCTTTTGAGTGAAATTGAAGTTTCTTTTGATTATCCAGAAGAAACAATCGAATATGTTACAAAAAACACAGTTAAGACCCGACTCATGGCTTTATATGAAAAAATAAATGCAACACTCCAAACCGCAAACACAGGAAAGCTTCTCAAAAATGGTGTTGGAATTCTTATTCTCGGAAAACCAAACGCAGGAAAGTCATCACTCCTGAACGCATTGCTCTCATTTGAACGCGCAATTGTCACTGACATCGCTGGAACAACAAGAGACACAATTGAAGACACATTTGTGATTGACGGAACAAAATTCAATGTCATTGATACAGCTGGAATCAGAGACACTGATGACATCGTTGAAAAAATTGGTGTTGACAAAGCAAAATCTTTGATTTCTGGCGCTGATCTCGTAATTTACGTCAAAGATGGTTCAACTCCAGACTCTGCTGAAGACAAACAAATTCAAAACTTGCTTTTGAACAAAAAACATATCGTCGCAATAAATAAAAGCGATCTGATGGGTCATTATGATCCAAAAGAAAATGAAATTGTTATTTCAGCAAAAAACAACGTCGGCATTCAAGAGCTTAAGAACAAAATATATCAAATTTCAACTGATGGTTATGCAGTGAGTTCAAACATCATCATCACAAACGAAAGACATAAGGATGCACTGTCAAGAGCCGCTGAATCAATAATGACGGCCATCACAAACATGGAAATGTCTCTTGATTTGATTTCAATTGATTTGAAACTCGCATATTCTGCTCTTGGTGAAATCACTGGAAACACAACGGGTGAGGACATAATCGACGCAATCTTCAGTAAATTCTGTTTGGGAAAATAAAAAAATGAAAAAAAACTATGACGCTGTAGTGATTGGCGGTGGTCATGCAGGAAATGAAGCAGCCCTCGCCCTCGCAAGAACTGGAAATAAGACACTTTTAATAACTCTCCACAAAGAGAGCATTTCTTTCCTTGCGTGCAATCCAAGCATTGGAGGAACGGCAAAAGGACATCTCGTGTGTGAAATTGACGCTCTTGGTGGCGAAATGGGTGTGCAGGCTGACAAAAATACGCTTCAACTCAGAATGCTCAACAATGGGAAAGGCCCAGCTGTTCACAGTTTGAGGGCTCAAATTGACAAGGTTGCTTATCACAAAAGCATGCAAGAAGTTCTTGAAAATCAAGAAAATCTGGACATTCTCGTGGACGAAGCCAGTGACATTTTGACTGAAAACGGCAAAATAACCGGAGTCAAAACATCAAGTGGAAACGAAATTCAAACAAAAATCGCAGTCATCACCACTGGTGTTTACCTCAATTCAAGAACCATCATTGGTGAAGACATTAAAAATGAGGGACCTGCGGGCTTCAAAAATGCCACCCACCTCACTTCTTCTCTTGAAAGACTTGGATTTGCGATCCGCAGATTTAAAACTGGAACTCCTCCAAGGCTTGAGTCTTCTTCAATTAATTATGAAGCATTTGAGGTTCAAAGGGGCGATGAAAACATTCAAACTTTTTCATTCATGACAAAAAAACAAAACCCAAACACACATGTTTGTCACTTGGGTTACACCACACCAGAAACCAAACAAATCATTCTTGACAACCTTCACTTGGCACCAATGTACTCAGGAGAAATCAAGGGAGTTGGACCAAGATATTGTCCATCAATTGAAACCAAAATCGTGAGATTTTCAGACAAAGAAAGACATCAGATTTTTTTGGAACCAGAAACCCGTGAAAATTCAGAAATCTATCTCCAAGGAATGAGCACCAGCATGCCAAGGGACATTCAACACAAAATGGTTGAAAGCATCCATGGCCTTGAAAATGCAGAAATCAAAAAGTATGCTTATGCTATTGAATACGATTGCATTGATCCACTTGAACTGTTTGCATCTCTTGAATCAAAAAAAATTGATGGACTTTTCTTTGCTGGACAAATCAATGGCACAAGCGGTTATGAAGAGGCAGCTGCCCAAGGCTTAATTGCAGGCATCAATGCAAATCTAAAACTTAAAGGGAGAGATCCTTTGATTTTGAAAAGAAATGAGGCATACATTGGTGTCCTCATTGATGATCTCACAACAAAAGGAACACTTGAACCATATCGAATGATGACAAGCCGTGCAGAACACAGACTCGTGTTGAGACAAGACAATGCAGACCAAAGACTCACACAAATTGGCTATGATGTTGGACTGGTCACAGAAGAACGCCTCAAAAAATTTAAACGCAAAATGCGTGACATTCAAAAATTGACCGAACTTTGTGAAACGACAATCATCAAACCATCAATTGAACTCAACACATATCTTGCCAGCGTTGGCCAAACACCACTTGCGAGTCCTTGCCCACTATCAAATCTCATCAAACGACCAAATGTTGGTCTTTCGGATTTAAACAACCATATAAAATCATTCAAGGGCTTTGGGAAAGCAGTTGTAAGCCAAGTTGAAATTCAAATCAAATATGCTGGTTATTTGATGCGTCAAAACGAACTCATTGAAAGGACACTGAAACTTGAAGAGAAGACGATTCCAAAAGATATTGACTATCTCGGCATGCACGGACTCAGACTAGAAGCCCGCGAAAAACTTGATTTCATGCGTCCACTCACTGTTGGAGCTGCCAGCAGAATCAGCGGTGTGAGTCCTGCTGACATCACAATTCTTTTAATGCACTTGAGTTAAGATTTTCTAAATTAAAAAACAGTAAATCAATTTAACTTCAAAATAACAAATTAAAAACAATCCAAGAGAAAAAACTTGGATTGTTTTCTTTTTGATATAGAAATTTATATTTGAGGCGCAACATTACAACTTAATTATATATTGATTAAATGTTTGAATTGATTCTCTATAAGTTAGCGTTTTATTTCTTCAACACTTTTTTGCACCAAGTGCGTTTATTACAATTCGGACACTTCAAATAGCGTGTAGTTCCTCTGTGCATTGCCCAAAGCGCTTCTGAATAAGTAGGAGTTATTTCATTGCCACATTTATTACACTTGTAAGCCCCTACACTCACTTCGAGCTTCAATGCATAAAAACAAGGGATCAAAAACACAATGCAAATTCCAAGAATTGTTAGCACTTGCCAAACGCCTTCAGGAATCAAGAATGCAGTTAATAAAAGTCCTGAGAACAAAGAAATCATGCTCACAATCATGATCACCCACATGGATCTCCATATGATTTTGTTTTTATGTTCCAATTCTTTTGCCATATCAAACAAAAGTTGTTCATTTTTCTGATTGTTACTTTCCATAATAATTTTTTCTCCGCTCAAAAGTTCATTCAAACTTACTCCCAAAACTTCACACAGCTTTGGCAAAGTGTTCGTGTCTGGAATTCCATTCCCATTTTCCCATTTTGAGACTGTTTTTTCGCTCACAAAAAGTTTTTCAGCAAGCTTTGCTTGTGTCATCTTTTTGGATTTTCTTTCTGTCATGATGAAAGTTCCGATTTTATTGTAGT
Source organism: Clostridia bacterium (assembly GCA_017456465.1). Classification (GTDB taxonomy): domain Bacteria; phylum Bacillota; class Clostridia; order Christensenellales; family UBA1242; genus RGIG3872. Next base: position 12,244 of record JAFTJJ010000015.1, read on the forward strand.
CCATGTCCACCTCCCATATTCAAGACTAATTATATCACATACTTTTGAAAGATTGACATAATTTTGAAATAAAAAACTCTATATATTTTCTGTTTTGATCACGCACCACTCAAAATCTACTTTCACAAACACAAATTACTCAAATTTGTCAATATGTTCCACAACAAGTGCAAGTTTTTCAAGAATTTCTTCGCTCAAAGACTCATTGTTGCTTTCAATCATAATTCGAATTTTGGGTTCTGTTCCTGACTTTCGCAAAATTATTCTTCCATCCAAAAGCTTTTCTTCTGCGGCCATCTTTGCTTTCAAAAGATCACCAGAACAAATCACTTTGTCTTTATTTTGCACAACAATGTTTCGAACATATTGTGGTGTGAGACAGTCAAGGCGTTCATCAGATAGTTTTGTTCCATCAATTGCAAGATATTTTAAAATCAAAAGCGCGACAAGAATCCCATCTCCACTTTCCATATATTTTTTTACGATGATGTGTCCAGATTGTTCACCACCAAGCACAGCACCCGATTTTTCCATGAGTTCAATCACATACTTGTCACCAACATCACTCCTGATCATGCGAATGTCAAGTTTTTCAAGTTCATGTTCAATTTGAAGATTGGTCTGAATGGTTGCCACAATTTTGTTTGCAAACAGCTCTCCGTCGCGTTTAAACTTTTTTGATAAAAAGTAAATTATTTGATCTCCATCAAATTCATTTCCCAAATTGTCAACCGCAATAATTCTGTCTGCATCCCCATCAAAAGCAAATCCAACATCTGCTCCAATTTCCACAACTTTACTTCTCAAATCTTGAGTAAAAAGAGCACCACAACCATTGTTAATGTTGTTTCCATTCGTTTCCGTCGAAAGAACATGAACTTTTGCCCCCAAACTTTCAAATATGTGTGGAGCGATCAATGACGCCGCGCCATTGGCACAGTCAATAACAATCTCGATTCCAGCAAGGCTAATTTCTCCCAAACTTGATTGCAAATGAGAAATATATTCCTCAATAAGTGAAAGACGGGTTGAAAATTTCCCATATTCGTTCATCATGCAATTATGAAACAGTAGTTTTTCAATTTCAAACTCTTGGTCATCCGTGATTTTTTTGCCATCACTTCCAAAAATTTTTATTCCATTAAACTCTGCGGGGTTATGACTTGCACTAATCACCACACCAAAATCAAACTTGTGTTTTTTTACCAAAAAAGAAACACAAGGGGTTGGGGCAAGTTCAATACTTGTAACATATGCCCCACCGCCGACAGCACCACTTGCAAACGCCGTAAGCAGATAATCTCCTGACATTCTTGTGTCTTTTGCAATCAATATTTTTGGACAATTTTTCAATTTACAAATTGTTTGTCCAATTTTAAATGCCATTTCACTCGTAAGATCAATTCCAGCCACCCCTCGTATTCCATCAGTCCCAAAATAAATCCCCATTTTCAAATCCCCTTCAAATAGTCCTTTGCTCGATTTTCTTTTTCTTCTGCTCTCGCTCTTCCGATCACAAACGATCCAGATTTTGCATCATGAACAACTGTTGTTCCCGCACAAATGTAAACACCATCACCAATTTTTAAAGGTGCAATCAAATTCACATTGCTGCCAACAAAACACTTATCACCAACAACAGTCCTTGACTTTGTCTTTCCGTTGTAATTCGCAAAAATTACCCCACACCCAATATTGCAGTCTTTTCCAATAACACTGTCTCCAACATATGCCATGTGGTTCACTTTTGTTCTCTCTCCAATGCTTGAATTTTTAATTTCAGAAAAGTTTCCAATTCTCACTGAATGCCCAATTCTGCTCCCAGGTCTAATTCTTGAAAAAGGACCAATTACCGCTTTGCATTCAACATAAGACTCTTCAATCACACTTGAATGAATTTTGGAGTTTGCACCAATATGAGAATCCATAATGTAATTGTTTGGAAGCAAAACGACATTGTCCCCAATATACGTGTCTCCATCAATGTGGTTTCCTTCAAAAATTGTGACATTTTTCCCAAATAAAACGTTTTTGCCAATGTATGTATGTTTCTTACCAACTATCTTGACTTGCTTAAATTTCATTGATTTACCTCCGCATTTCTCACTGTAAAATTAAAAATTTTTCATAAAAAGATAATTTATTATATGTTTTTTGCGATACTGAATGATCCTTGATTAACCCCCAAAATGTCTCAAAAGTGCCATTTTGCTAGAAAAAATGGGCATTTTAAGTGAAAAAAGGTATAAAATCGTTTTGCAACGTCAATAAATTATGATAAAATATAGTCATAGAGAGATGGCTGACAAATTGGCCAAACTCAAAAAAAAGGAGGTCGCTATTTATGAATAAAGGCGAATTTTTAAGAGCAGTTGCTGAAGAAACTGGTTTCACAATCAAAGATGCTACAGCATTCTATGATGCATACAACAAAGTTGTTTTGGATGCAATGAAGAAAAACGAAAAAATTGCATTGGTTGGTTTCGGAACATATGAAGCAAAAAACAAACCAGCTAGAGAATGCACAAACCCAGCAACTGGCGCAAAAGTTAAAGTTGCAGCTTGCAAAGCTCCTTCACTTAAATTTGGAAAGAGCTTCAAAGACGCCCTTAATTAGTATTTAAATTTGCTAATTAAAAAAATCCTACATTAAGTTGTAGGATTTTTTATTTTGTTAACAAATGAATTATCTCCTGCTTTTAACAGTTCGAACAACAACACTGACAATGACCAGTGCAATTAAAACGCCAATCATGAGCATCAGCAAATTCTCACCAACTACCAATCTGTACACTGCCACACCAGTAATGTCACCCGTCACTGTATCTGATTCAAAATCCCAACGCAAAAACTCATAAGAGAAGAAGAAATTCCCTTGCTTTTTTGGAGCTTCCACATCTTGATTTATTTTAGATCCATATTCTGCATTCAGTGTGTCAATAATTGTTCCATCACTCAAAACATACTTCACAACATATGTTCGTTTTGTGGCGACATACCTTGCTGAAATCGTGCAGTCCTCGTCATAAATTTTTCCATCTTCTTTGTTCCAACAATCAAACACATAATCATAATCAACTGCACTGAAATTTTCAGGAATTTCATCAATAATAAGTTCATCCGGAAGTGTTGAACCATAAAGAACCCTAACTGGCTCACCAACGACATCTCCATCATGATCAACAAATGAAATTGTCACAATCATTGATGATGTGTCTGTCCATGCATATGCTTGATTGAAGTTGTCTGCTGATGCATAATATGAATATGAATCATAGTCGTAACCACCTTCAACAAAGATTGAGTTCATTTCTTCTGAAAGCGATCCCAAAACTTTTCCAACTGACGGAATATTCAAGTTTGATGAACTGTTTGAATCTGAAATGTTGACAAGTGTTGAAGAGTTTTCCAGTATTCCACCAATAAAGCTTCCGCTTGAGCTTTGCGACCCTTCAAACATAAATTTAATTGATCCAGTAATTTTGTTGTGTGAAGACGTAATGTTCGTGTTTGTCATATCCAATCCGTTTGCATATCCAGATGAGCCAATCAGCCCACCAGCAAAACCAGCTGTGTACAAATCCATGTTTCCAATATAGATGTTGTTATAAAGCTGCAAATCTGAATTTGCAGCAACCCCAACAATTCCGCCAGCAAACAAACCATAGTATGAACTGTCATTGAAGACGTCATCTCCAATGCCATAAATTTTGCCCCTGAATACTGAATTGTAAATTTTGACTTTTGTTGATTTTACTGTCAAATTATCATAATAATCAAAATGCGCATTGTTTGAAATTGAACCAACAATACCACCCATTCTTCTCGATGACAAAATTGCATTACTCATGCAATTCGAAATGTTTGCATTAATTGAGTTCCCAGACTCTGTTGATCCCACAATTGCCACAATGCCACCAGCGACACTTGAACCACTAACATTTCCTGAATGTATCTTTATTCCAGTGATTTCGGCACTTCCAACAAGTTGAGATATGGCTGGTGCAGCATATGATCCACTCACACTCACATTCCTCATCGAAAAGCTCTTGATCACTGCTCTTGTTTGCCCAGAGCCAACAATACCAAACAACCCAGAATTATATTCATAGGCGTAGTAATAGCCTGTCAAATATTGATCATCTGCGCAAGAGTAAACCGACATTGTGTTCATGTTACTAATTGTGTGGCCACCACCATCAAACACTCCATTGAATCCGTTGTATGCAACATCCTCAATTTCGTCGTTTTGGTTGTACTGATAAATCGTGAGCCCAATACTCACCCAAATTTTCCCAGTAAGATCAATGTCTTTTGTGAGCACATAACTTGCATCAGCATAATTATAAACATTCCAACCCAGTTGATATCTCGCTTGATTTCCAACGACAAGCGCAAGTCTTGCAAGTTCTTCAGCGGATGAAATTTGAAATGGGGAATTAACACCGTCCCCACCGGCAAAATCACTTGCTGCATGATTAATCCAAAAATCATATGTCATGATTCTTGGCATCTTTTCAGCTTCAACAATTCGCCACACACTTTCAAGGTTAAAAAGTGAGACACCTCTTGCAATTGTCCACTTGTTTGCATTTGTATAATATGCAAGATCATCAAAATCAAACACACCTTCATATGCTCCATCATCTGAAATAGTGCTTTGAGAATAGACAATGTTCTTCAAAACTTCTGTTGGTTGATTTGAAAGATTTCCCACCTCGAGCACTACCGTCTGTCTCTTGAGTGTATTGTTTTCAATGGAAACTCGCGCATAAGACGTGGATAAATCAATTTTCCCAACAATAAGTCCAGCAAATTCCGATCCTTCATTTTCAAGATAACTCACAACTTTTGCAGACATTACGCCTGAATAAATTTCACTTGTGACTGATGTTTCAATTCCATATGGAACATCTGTCAAAAGCCCAATAACACCGCCCATTGTTGGATTGTCTGAATTTGATCTTATGCGTCCTGTAGTGATGCAGTTCACAAAATAATATCCATTTGAAACCCCAGTGATTCCGCCAACAATATTTCCTGTGATATCACCAGTTGCATAAACATTTCCCACATATGATGAAAAAATCTTGTTATAATTCGTGTTGAGCTTTGAAATTGCTGCCCCTGCAATTCCTCCTGCAACCGCTCCAGATATGTTTCCTTCAGTATAACTGTTCAAAATTGAAGTCCCAGCGTTTGAATATGTCACACCAACAAGCCCCCCAACGGTTTCAGTGCCCAAAATTGAAAGTTTTGAATAACACGTTGAAATGCTTCCATAGTTTGCACCCGCAATTGAGCCAGCATAAGTTGCAGATGTCGTGGTCTCTCCAATTCCAATTGCAAGACTATAAACGCTGCCTGCATTAACTCCAAAAAGCCCAGCATACAAAAGTCCACTTTTTGAAAGGTTGAGTCCAAACACTGTATGGTTTCCACCGCCAAAACTTCCTGCAAAATGACATGTTTCATTAATTCCAACAGGAGTGTGTTGAATATTATTTAAATAAATATCTGCTTTCAAATTGTAATACGCGCTATTATATTGGGCATTTGTTGATGAGTTGTTAATTAAATAACCGAAATACAAAAATTCTGCAGCTGAATGAATTTGATATGGATTTGTGATTGATCCAAATTCCCCAACAAGTTCATTTCCATTCCCCTCATCACCCTTAAGTTCAATTCCTGAACTTGAAACATCATCAGGCGAAATATAAATTCCCCAAAGTTTTGCAGATTTGCTGCCCACAGTATATTCATCACCAGGCATATAGTTATGTTCACCATCTGTCCAACAATAATGTATTGTGGCGTTTGGTGAAACTTGTGATGCAGGCAATGTAATTTTCCCAAGCTCACTTGTTGAAATTTTTTCAATGGAATTCACACCACTTGCAGCATCATCTTGACTTAAAAAAAGTTCAAGAGATAATTCTTCTTCTGGCAAAATTATGCCAACCTCAATGAATGAATTTTGAATGTCTTCAATTACATCATTTGAATATCCAAGTACTTTTGCGGCTGATTCCATTTGGATTCTGAAATCAATAAAAGTTGATGTTTCAGACAATCTTACAAGTGTGTTGTACCAAAGCTCACCAATTCTAAATTTCGTGAAAAAACCTGGATTTGAGCTATACATTTTGTATGTTGCGTGTGTCAAAATCACTGAGTTAAAATGCACACCGCCATAGTCGCATGTCGTGTGACTGCAGTTATTTCCATCACACAAAGGATACATATTCCCGACGCTGTCTGGATATTCATCGCCAAGCAATGGGTTTGATGGATTCTTCATGTCTCTGAATGCAATGTCGCTAACCATTATGTCTTCACCCATAAGCCAAAAATCATCATCAGTGAGGTCGTGACCTTCAATAAGAGCCCCAAAAATATCTGAAATTGCTTCATTGATTGCGCCAGCCTCATTCAAATATACAAGGTTGCAAATACTTGTTGTGATGCCGTGTTGATACTCATGACCAACAACGTCCACAGATGTTGCATAATCCACTGCATTTGTTCCACCATCACCAAACAAAAAATAAGCATATGATGAGTGCGAAGCATTCAAAATCCAATATGCAGCATTGTCATAACTTTTTCCCAAACTTTCAACAGCATGGACAACGGCAATCAAATCAATTTCCTTGCCAGCTTCATTTTTGAGACCTAAAATGCTTGTGCCAAAGTTGCTTCCATTCGCATAAAAATCATAACACTTCACAAGATTCTTGTATGCTTCGACAACCATCGAATCAGCGTCTCCGATTTCTGCATACTCAAAAAAGTTTGAATTGCTGATGGTTTTTCCATCAGCCATCACTGCCATAAAAATATTTCGCGAACTGTCTGACAAAATATTTATCGATCCACCCAAAAGACTCGAGTATGTTTCAATTCTGACATTAACAACATTCCCACTCGCATCCGCCATTGTCGTGTCATATGAATTTGTAAGAGTATAAGATGCCAAACTGCTCACAGTGTTTGGAGATGCACTTGCAACTTGA
>JAFTJJ010000124.1 GCA_017456465.1 Clostridia bacterium
ACCGACTGAGCTAGTGAACCATATATCATTTATTTTATTAAATTGTTTTCCGACTTACATACCGCAGGTGTCGGTATCGCGCTCTTCCCGGTCGCAAGTGCAACTTGCTCCCCGCTTTGGCTATCGACTTGCCACAGGCAACTCGCTTTAACGCGTCGCGCCGACTGAGCTAGTGAACCATGTTTTCATTCGTTTTATAATTGATATTCTTTGGCTGGGGTGGAAGGATTTGAACCCTCGAATGTGGGAGTCAGAATCCCATGCCTTACCACTTGGCGACACCCCAATAAAGGTTTGGCTGGGGTAGCTGGATTCTAACCAACGAATGTCAGAGTCAAAGTCTGATGCCTTAACGCTTGGCTATACCCCATCAGAGATTATAAAAGTTTTTTGGGGTGAGTAGTGGGAGTCGAACCCACGACCTCCAGAGCCACAATCTGGCGCTCTAACCAACTGAGCTATACCCACCATAAAGATTTTGGCGTGCCTGAAGGGATTCGAACCCCTGACCCTCGCCTTAGAAGGGCGATGCTCTATCCAGCTGAGCTACAGGCACATAAAGTTCCACAAGCCTTCGAATATCTATTTAATAAAAAAAATTTGGAGCGGGTGATGGGAATCGGACCCACGCGACCAGCTTGGAAGGCTGGGATTCTACCATTGAACTACACCCGCATCCATGCACATTTCAATCAACATGCTAGTCAATAATAACACTAATTTTGGTGGTTGTCAATAAAAAGCAAACAAAAAATACAATTTTTTTTGAAATCTCCCCCGCTCTTGCAAATTTGATGGCGATGTGATATGATTTATCTTACTTTAAACTTCTGGAGAACTTTTATGAGACAATCACATTACATCTGTGAAGACCCACTTTATGCAGAGAAAGAACTCTTTCCCCTCATTGTGGAATTGTTTGTGAAAACCAAATTCAGGGCAACCGAAGAACGATTGGTGCAGGAAAACACCACTTTTTATGACTCTTATGGTTTGAAACTGCTCAAAAAAGGCGGCCATTGCAAAGTGACAGCATCAACTGACAAAAAAACTTGCTCAGAAAATGTCATTGTTGAACTGAGACATGGAAAAAAGAATTCCACAAAACGCTTCACTGCCCAGTCTCTCGATTTCACAGCAGAAGAACTTTCCAAAGTTTTTGGTTTCAACAACGACCTCATCCCAATTGTGAAGTCACAAGCAGACATCAGCCACATTTTCATGGAATACACAACACCTGATGCTTGGTTTGGTGATCTAAAACCTCATTTTGATTTCGTTTCGTCTCAAATCACTGCCAAAAATTGCAAATATGAAACCAGTGGCAAAGCTTTCATGTTCTCACTCATTGACCGAACAGGGCTGCTTTACAACAATTACATCGCTTCAAGCTTTTCATCAGATGTTGAACATTGCTTTGATGTGTTTGACGCATTCATGAAATCAAAAAAAATCAAGAAAATTCCAAGCCACACTTACAGCGAACTATTGAACCTCAGCCAAAGTTCAAGTGCAAACACCAAAACTGATGAATCTGATGAATCTGAGGCATAAAAAAATCACGGAACTGCTTCCGTGATTTTTGTTTTGCAAACCAATTATTGTTGCGCTTGGTTCAAAGCTTTCTTTTCAAACTTTGCCCCAACCAAAAACATTGAAAACGCAAGCAAATACTCTGCTGGATAATAAAGTGCAATGCAAGCCACATCAAAGACATAGGGCGCAGATCCAAACACATTGAAAAGCAGCATGAGGTCTGAAAGGAAGAACATCAATGCCCCAATCATGATGACAACATTCAAAAGCTTGTTTTCCTTTTCAAACACGTTTGATATTGCTTTTCCAAGCATTGCAGAAATGATGACAGCATAGGCGATCACAACAGGCAGCATTCCACCAAACTCAAAGTTTGGATATAAGAAAATCAAAAGCATCGCAGGAATCAAAATTGCAATCACACAAATGATGTCACGCACCTTGAATCTTGCCATAAAACAAAATGCAACAAAGAAGAAAACGTGTCCCACCGCAAATAATGCTGCACCAATCACAAAAAAATCAATGAGCAAGATGTCCCCCAGCATTGCAAACACAAGCCCAACCAGCATGAAAACCAAAAACTTTGTGTTTTTCATATTCCCTGATTTGTTCACAAAAAGCAAATTCAAAAGCCCAAACAAAACAAACAAAATGCTTGCTGATCCTTTCGTGATGTATTTTCCGAGCTTGACATATTCCCCAAGCCCAACCGATGAAAACACAGAATTGCTTGTGATGAAAAATAACATTGCAATCATCATGATCACCGCAAACATGATGTTCATGAGATATCCCTTTTCCAATCTTTTGTTGTCCATAAAAATTCCTCCAAAATTAATTCACACTCTTATTTTAACACATGTGTGAAAATAAATAAAACAAATTTGAATGCTTTTGTTTTTTAAATTCATGTTTCAAAAACATGCCTTTTTGTCAGGTTTTATCGAATGTTATGCGAGACATAACACCAAGATTTTTGTCAAACATTGTCTGATGATGACATTGTTTTTGCATAAAGTCCACCGCTTCCCACCATACTACGCTTATGGAAAAAAATTTTTATGAAGGCGATTCAAATGTCGCACAAAATCAACACACACACTCAAAAAAACGAAAATTCAAATTCTCAAAATCATGGAAGAAAAAATGGCTGCCATACATCATTGGCTTTGCTTCCGCATTTGTGCTGAGCATTGGACTCATGTTTGCCTTTCCCACATCGATTGACATTGCACCCGAAAAACAGCAACAACAAGAACAATCATCTGATGGCTGGCCAAACAAAGTCCTCGCCCCTTTCATGGACACAACATACTGGGTTCCTTCGTCCACTGGCTACAGCATTGGCGGTGTTGCTGACATTGGAAAGATTGCGAAAGACACGGATCTGAGGTACTTCAACCTCGCCTTTGTGAACCCAAGCACAACCGATGCAGTGGCAGACGATGGCACAATCAATTGGTGCTGGGGTGGCTATGACTCCATTTCAAAAAATAACCCGAACGATGGTCAATATCAAGGCATCCTTGCAGCAATCAAAAACGTTCGTGACCTTGGCGGTGACATAACCATCTCTGTCGGTGGACAACTGGGAAAAGCCCCTTGGGTGGTCTCAAACAGCGAACAAAAACTTTATGAAATGTATAAAGACATAATTCAAACTTACAACCTCACCCGCCTTGACCTTGACATTGAAGAAAGTAATCAGGGCGAAAACGAAAACCAAATCAATGCAAAAGCAATCAAGCGCGTTCAGGATGAAACAGGTGTCAAAATCATTCTAACCATCCCAATCATGCCAGATGGTTGGAAAGAAAAACAACTCAAAGTAATAAACGCATATTTGGACGCTGGCGTAAATGTCGAACTCATCAACTCAATGACAATGTGTTATGGCTATGGGGTTTATGAATCCGAGGACTATGGTGACGCCTCAGTCCGCGCAATGGAAAATGCAAACAAACAACTCATCGAAATCTATAAATCCCGCGGAATCCCACTTTCAGAAGCCGATGCCTATAAGAAAATGGGAGCAACAGTCTCTCTTGGCTATGAAAGCTCACTCTATCCAACCTTCACTCCTGAAATGGCTTCAAAGGTCGCCGAGCACGCGAGAGCAAAATCCTATGGAATGCTCAGCTTCTGGTCAGTTGGCAGAGACGCCAAACTCCAAGAAAACTCAGGCGTCACAACCAAACATGAATTTTTGGATCAGATGTATCAATACTTGGGATAAGCGTTCACCACATAGAAAACAAAAAATATATAAATATAAAATCAATTTAAAAGTTGGCACCACAGTTTTTGGAATCCCAAAAACTTTGCGTCTGGTGCCAGACAGGCGAAAAATGTGCCATAAAAAAAGGACTGAACATGGTTTTTGTTCAGTCCGAATGAAAAGCCACGATTTTTCGCAATTTCACACCCTCTTTATAACGGCGAAGCTTGCGTATTATACAAAGAAAAAAGCACTAAACTCATTTTTCGCACCCCCTTTAAGGGCATAGTTTTATTACAGTGCTAAAAACAAAGAAAAAGCCAGGCAGGCGTGTACTCCCTGTACATAACTGTCTGACTTTTTTGCATGTTTTGACGCAATGTAAAAAAACACTAAACCTGTTCCATCGCACGGCACTCGCGGGCATAGTTTTTGTGCTATGCTAAGATGCAAAAAAAATCAAGGCACGGCTCGTACTCCCTGTACTTGCCTGTCTTGATTTTGCATAATTTATATAAAAGCACTAAACTCATTCCATGTTCCCCTTTAAGGGCATAGTTTTATTACAGTGCTAAAAACAAAGGAAAAGTCAGGCAGGCGTGTACTCCCTGTACATAACTGTCTGACTTTTTTGCATGTTTTGACGCAATGTGATGAAAATATGCCCTTAAAGAAGGATGCAGATGATTCCCCCCTTCCCCTCATTTACAATCTTCGTCATGGTTCTTCGCATCTTCACCTCGGCTTCGGTTGGAATGTTTGCAATCTTTGTTGCAATTCCTTCACTCACAAAGCTTGAGAGTGGTTTTCCAAACATGTTGGTTTCCCAGATGCCTTGAGGATTGCTTTCAAACTCAGAAAGCATGAATTTTGCAAGGTTTTCGCTTTGCTCAGCTGAGCCCACCGCTGGACAAACCTCGGTTTCAACATCCACTCGCATGATGTGCAAGGATGGCGCTGTCGCTTTAAGCTTGACTTGAGATGCCCCGCCTTTCTTTGTGATTTGTGGTTCTTCAAGAGTCATTTCGTCAAGCGATGGAACAACAACTCCATAACCCGTCTCTTTGACTTGGTTCAAGGCACTTTCAAGCTTGTCATACTCAGTCTTTGCATGCACCAAATGCTTCATGTAACTCATCAAATAAAAGTCGTCCTTGATTTCGACTCCACATTCTTGGCTCAGCAGCTGATAAAATATCTCTGGAGCAAGCGTGATTGAAACGGTCGCCTCTCCTGTGCCATATGACACGTTTGAAAGCACTGAAGTGTTGAATTCTGGATAAGGATTTGCGATGTCTCCCGCATTTTTGAGATCACGCATTCTGACAACATTCGTTGTGGCTTCCTTGATGTTTTTCATGATGTCCAAAATGAGACTTGATGAATAAGGCAATGCCCTCACCCAAGAAGGAAGCTCAATTCCCATGCATCGCACTGGAAATTCTCCAAGAATGCTCTCCAAAATGTCGTCAATGTCAGTGCTTTCAAGCGACGCAACATCATGCGCCAAAACTGTCACACCATGCTTTTCTGCAAGCTCATCTTTGAGCGCTTGCACATCCTTTGAACCAGGATTCTTTGAATTGATCACAATCACAAAAGGCTTGCCCGCGTTTTTGAGCTCATTCACCACAGCTTCTTCAGCTTTTTCGTATGCCTTGCGGTCAATTCCTGCAATTGTTCCGTCAGTAGTCATCATGATTGCAATTGTTGAATGCTCTGAGATCACTTTGTTTGTACCTATTCTTGCAGCTTCGGCAAAAGGCAACTCTTCGTCACTCCATGGCGTTGTCACAAACCTAGGGGTTCCGTCTTCTTCCAAAAACCCGCTCGCACCTTCAATCTCATAGCCCACACAGTCAACAAGCCTGATGCCAGCTCTGCTTCCTTCACCAATCTCAATTTCAACAGCTTCGTTTGGCACAAATTTTGGCTGAGTTGTCATGATTGTGCGCCCCGCGCCCGATTGTGGAAGCTCGTCAATCACACGCTCCCTTTCATGCTTGTCTTTGATTTTGTCCAAAACAAGCTTTTCCATAAAATTCCTGATAAAAGTCGATTTGCCAGTTCTCACAGGCCCAACAACACCAAGATAAATGTCACCGTTCGTGCGCTCAGCAATCGTCTTGTAAATTTCAAACTTTTCCATAATACCCTCCACGAAAAAAATGTTTGATTGCTAAAGCATATGAACGACTTTGAAATTTTATGCTCCCACAAAAAAAATCAAGGCATTCAAACCTTGATTTTTTTTATTGGGAAATTTAAGAAAAGTAAAACGTTATACGTAATGAATCATAATTTGTAAGTGTCGATGCATCTAAATAAAATCCGTATTCTTGTTCTCCCTCATATTCACCATAAAAAGTTAATAAAAAATTATAACACCAATTATATCCCATAAAGTTTAATGTCTCATCATTACCCATCGCAGGACCTATCTGCAATGTCGCAGAACCAAAATCTATTTCTGCCATTCCAATATAAGGAGATTCATAAAAAGCATAAGGATGAGTTATAGCATTTGCCCAACCTTCAAAATCAGAATACACCTCCGATCCGCCCATATAGACAGCATATATAATATCATAGTTTTCAAGATCAAAATATCCTTCCGCGTCAACACTTACAGAAATAATCATAAATGCGTACTCATTGCATAGAAACAATATATAAGGATACCTTGCCACCCCAACCTGTTCAAATGGTTGATATTCAGGAAGCTCTGTGTACAATTCATTATCAATAAATTCCTCATAAGTGAACTCTGGTAATGTATTTTCCTCTTCTGTATAATCATAAGCAAGAGTTATCTTAGCCCAAGAGACATAATCAGTCCTTAAAATAATGTCACTATACGCTTCCAAGTAAATAACTTCACTTTCTCCCCAATACATTGAATTAAATCTTAAATTATAATCTATTCTAATTCGATGTTCTTCATCTCCATAATTAAGACATAAATATGTATATTCAGGGTCTTCAATAAACAACTCTATTGGTGTTTCATAGTCCCACATCAATGAAATTGTTTCAATATATGGAGTATTGTCTTCGTTAAAAAATCCAGTTTGAATCTCAATTTCCATGTTTTGCTTTATTTTGATTTCAACATCAATAACCCTGTCACCATTTGAATCTGAAACAATTAAAGTCTGAGAATTATTATCTTCTACAGATTTAATAAGAACATTATCAACATATATATCAATTTGCCCAACAGATTCAAACTCGTAACCGCAAATGATGTCATCTCCCAAAATAACATCATTTGATTCAACACTCAATTCACAATCTTCATGACGAGGATATACTTCATACGTTTGATTTTGTGTTGAAGCATCTGATTGATTAAAATAAGATATATTCAACGTTTCAGAATACTTAACAAGTTTAATATTGTGTGTTGTTCCTTGATCAATATTCACCCATTCATATTTTTCATATGGATTATTTTCATTCAGTTTTTCCGCAAGCAAACTCATGTCATTTGCACTGGCACCAACGACCTTATCCAAAATCGACGGAGTATCCGATTGTTCCACTTTGAATGTAACAATCCCAGTTCCCTCATTCTCTTGAACATGAACAATCTCCATCCAATCAATTATAAAATTTGCATCGTTTGCATTTCCATTGAAATTTATTATCGGTTCATAACCATACCCACTCAAAAGTGTAATTTTTTCACATAATATTTCATCAGCAAACGTCACATCTCCACACGTTATCAAATCTTGAATTACAACACTTTCAATCATTGTTGTTCCTACATTAAAAATTTGAGAATTGCTCAAATTCGCATTGCTTGAAATATAAAGTTCTCCAAAATTTGCTACTGAACAAATACCTGTTTCAGATTGCACTTCGATTGTTGCATCATCAACATTGCAAAATCCATTTTCAGCAACAAGACAAGCATAAGATAACACATCATCAGAAACATGTTCCATTTCTGAAATTGTTGTTCCACCAACCAGATTTAACGTCCCACTTTTCACAAAAACTTGTGTGTTATATATCGCATCATTGAATTCAAAAGTTGACGATGAGTTTTGAACCGTGCAACCATCAAGAGTGAGAGTTCCGCCGTTCACAACAATTGCTGCACTGGTTGCTCCATCAAACACGCAATTTGAAACAAGAACATTGTCTCCACTTTCAACACACAAAAAAGTGCTTTCTTGCGTTCCATCATTAGAAAAACTTGTGTCACATATCTCATAAGTATAATTTTCACCAGACGATTGACTTTCAGCATTAAATGCTGAAACAAACTCATCTTGTGCATAAGCAAAAGAACTGCTAAAAGAACAAAAGCAACCGCACAAGCAAAAAATAAAAACTGCTATACCACAAAGAAAAAT
>JAFTJJ010000125.1 GCA_017456465.1 Clostridia bacterium
TCTCTTCCATAAACATTCTTAATTTTAAATCCCAAAATTTGAGAAAGAACATTCACAATTGTTTCAATTGATCCAAATGCCACAAAAATCATAAGCCATCTGAGAAGCATATTCACAAAATCCCCTGACCAATCAGGAATCATTCCACGAGCAGCAAGATCAGAAATCTGTGAGTTTGAGAAAACATTGACCGATTCAATGACAGGAAACAGCAACAAAACAATGTTGATTCCAAGCACCAAACTATAAACATATAAGAGTTTTTGAACAAATGTTTCTGTCCATTTCTTGAACCTGCTGCCACCATCCATTGACATCGTTGCACAAACTGCCGGATATGAAATCCACAAAAGCACAATGTCAAAAATCCTTGCTGTCACACCAAATACAGCTTTGAACAACATCGAGAGCAAAATAATCGTGCAGAACACCAAAATAACAATATTTGTTTTTGTAAAACTGAAGAAGTTTGTGTAACCCACATTTCCATCATTGAATGCATAGCTCAAATTGAACCCACCAGCATCCAATGACACAATTGTTCGACTTGATTTCCCAAACAAGTTGAAAATATCAAAATTATAATATAAGTATGGAATATACTCATCAACATCCACACCAGTCACAAAAGAAAGTCCTTCGTGCAAAATCCAACTTGCCGGATGCTGAGTTGTTCCTTCTGGCAGTTCATATGAAATCTTTGGAAAAATATCCGCAAAATAAGGAGCATTGACTTTGTCTCGATAACACTCAACTTCATTGTTCACTTCCCTGATTGCAGTTGGATACTTTCCATCATCAAAAAGACCTTTTGCAACAACAACACTGTTTCCATCAATATATGATGAAAAGAAATCATACCCCGCAATAACTGGAACAAAATAATCTTTTCCATTGTTCGAATCAGTCTGCCTTACACAAACAAGAAAGACACTTCCTGTGGCTTCATCTTGAGTGCTTCCTGTATATTTTGAATGATAAATCGTTGCGTTCTCTTCATTTGAATACTTAATTGAGAAAGATAGATCATCTTCATAACCAGAAAACAATCCCAAATATTTCGATGAAACCGAACACCCATCCCAAGATTTCATGATGTCATGAGGAGTCTTGAAATAAAGCTCTTTGCCATGTTTCATGGCATAATCAATGGCTTCTGCCATTTGATAATATTCATATTTTTTGTAAAACAAACCTTCATCATAAGACAAATGGAATGCACTTCCAACATCATCACCTGCAGCAATTGCAGCAGCGTCTGCTTCTTCAATGTAATCAATTGTTTCATAAAAACCATTTGCAAACATCAAATACGTTGAAAGTCCTCTTTCCCAAACAGATTGATTTCTGAATGCAAGATAAGCTTCCTCCGTCTCTGCAATCGTATCGCCATTTGCCCATTCACCAATATTGTCTCTGTCATTAACTTCCGAAAAATCATATGTGATTGGAATGCGCTGCCCCGAATCTGCATAATCTCTGAACACGTTTGCCTGATATGTGGAGGCCATAAAGACCTGTGTTCCCATGCTCACATCGTCGCCTCCACTTGTTGCATTATAAAGCGCCGCAAGAAGAGCATTACTCAAAAATACCGATCCAATCACAATGACAGGAACCAAAATCATCATAAAAAGCGACTTGAGCGTTGATGATAAGATTTGTCCCTTTGCATTGTTTGCCCCAGTTGTTGCCGCTGCATATTCGTTTTTGATGATTGAAATGATTGCAAACACAATCACCAAAACCACCGCCAAAACAAGGATTCCCTTCAAAACATCCATTACAGCATCTGAAAGCAAAAATTGAAACAAAATGTCCGATTCTTCCAAAGACGAAATGTCAGAAAAATCAACATTGATTCCTGTTATTTGTCTCACAAAAACAAAAACAAAGTCAATGAGCAAAAGCATAAATTGCATTATGAGCCAAATAAGTTGAACAATAAAATTGTAAACAAGTTCGAGAATATTTGATAATGTTGCAACAACAGCATTCAAAAAGGTTTCAAGTCCACCTTCAGAGGAAGTGCCCATGACGCTTGACAAAACAAGCCCATTACTGCAACCAAAATTCAAAAACATATTCATAATCTTTGTCATTTGCACTTCCCTCCTTATTTAAAAATTTTAATTACTTTTACTCTGTATAACCACTGTCACGCATTTTGTCGCGTCCTTTTTTTGCTTTCGCGTCAGCATCTTTTTTCTTTTTCTCAATTTCCTTTTTCTTTGCTTCAGCTTGCTTATAAGCTTGAATTGCTTTTTCTGCTGTCGCAGGATCAACACCCGCCGCCAAAGCATCAGCCTTCATTGATTTCAACTTCGCATCTTGTTCTTTCTTTTTCTTTCTCTCTTTGAACTTTTCACGAACAGCTGAAAGCGGAACAAAACCCTTTGCAGTGTCTTTCAAGTCCTTTGCGGCATCCAAAAATCTTTGACCAGAAAGAGTGTCTCCAACTTCACGAACCACATTCTTTGCTTGGGCTTTGATTGTTGAACCATAAGCAAACGCATCCATATCAGAAGTGGTTACATCCATAATTTTCGAGAACAACGCCGGTGCATAGGTCACCAGTGATGAAAGTGTCACAAGCATAATCAAACTTCCAATCACATTCAAAAGTGCAAGTGGAATGTCTCCAAAAAGCGGAATTGTTGCAAACGCCTCATTGCTTGCAAAAAGCTGGTTCCCAACAACCATTGGTTCAAGCATATAGAAAATATTGAGCCCAAAAACATAACCAAATGCCAAAAGTATTTTTTCAATCAAAGTTTTCTTCCAGTTGTCATAGATTCCACTCATTCCACTGCCATCCTCTTCATAGTTTCCATCTTTGCCCCTTTTGTCGGTTTTGACAGAAACTGTAGAAATGGCAACTGGTCCCAAAATAAAGAGAACGGTAATGTCAAGAAGCCTTCCAATACATCCATAAACAGCTTTTCCAATGATCATAAAAATCACAACTGCAACAAACAACAACAGCAAAATTGTTGATGCGTCTTGCTCAAACATGGCTGAGAAATCAAGACTTGTTCCACCAAATGAAAAGCTTAAAGTAAGATTTCCTTCAATTGCATTTCCAATTGCATGATCTGCAACACCATATGGAAGATTAATCTTTGATGTAACATCAACTCTTGGAATTGATCCCAAAATGTTCTGAGCAAGAGTTTTCCCAGTGGCAGCTTGTGAAATCCAGTCAGCAATAACTCCAAAAATTCCACCTTTTGTTCTTGCTTGTTCAATTTGTACGTAATATGTCTTGAGACCAATGTCTGATGCATTTCGGATGACCACATCTTCGCGATAAAATTCAACGTCTTCACCAACCTTCCTGATTGCAGTTGGATTTCCATTTGAATCAAAAATGCCCCTTGCAATAACTGGGAAAAACACTTCGGCTTCAGTGTTGTAAGGATTGATGTAAGCATCCGTAATCGCTTTGCCAAATTTGTACTTTTCAAGCCAATTCACACCGTCAACAACTTTGAGTGAAGCTCCCGTTGCCTTTGTGCTGTTTGTCATCATGAATGGAACATATCTGTGAATGTCCTCGTCATAAGTGCAAACAACAAAAATGTCTCCGTTTGCCTCATCCACAGAGTCAATTTCAAAGTCAATGCTATATTCAAGGTCAATAAGTTCTTCATATGGTCTGTTTTCAATTCCTGCAAGCTTCAAAACAACTGATTGACTTGAAGCACTCACATGCACTCCTGTGATGCTTGTTTCTTCTCCTGCATTGTATTCACCATCATTTTCTCCTGTTTGTTCCCAGTCCAAACAAGCAATTGCAAAGAGTGCCAAAAATCTGTTTTGATTTTGCTCTTTTGAATCAGCTGATGGTGTTTCATAGTTCGCGAGCTTTTGAATCGCCTTTGTTCTGAGCTGTTTGAGTGTCATTGATGCCAAATCAACATCATTTGCATCTGTGATGAACAAATACCCCAAAACCGTCTCAAAAAGATCTTCAAGTTCAGTTGTGTTTTCAATCACATATTTCGCCTTTGCAGAAATTGAACCAGCTTCCACGCCCGTTCCAGCAAAATCCCAGTCAGCAAGCCCAAATCTTTGAATAATCACCGAATCTGTCAAATATCCAGAATCAACACACCACTCAAGCAAAATCTGCATAAGCTTATCATTATTACCAATCACAAGCTCATCATTCTTGTTTTCAGCCAAATTTCCAAAGTTTGTTATGTTGTAAATATTGACAGTTGCCTCTCCAAATTCGCAGAGGAAATCTCTCAAATAAGTGAAACTGTTTTGAAGTTTGTCAAGTGTATATGTCTTGATTTCTGGCGCTGTATTTTCAGGGACTTCAATGCTCAAAAATCCTTCATAATCCTCATCAACAAACACAACATCATAACCACATGACTTAAGGAATTTCCCGCCAAGAACATATTCAGCAAGTCTGTTTGACGTGAAGTTTGATCCCACTGTGTAATGCTTGCTGTTCACAACCACATCAAATTCTGTGTTAATGTGTGTTGAAACATAACTCGTCACACTGTAAGTTATGTAATACTTATTAAGCTTGTCAATTTTTTCAAGAGTGTCCAAATAAGAATCAATATTGAGTCCAATTGTTGAAAGATCTGAAATCCCATTCATACATCTCTTAAGATCATCTTCATAGGTATACGCATTTTCATCCTTAAGATATGTTTTGAGAGATTCATGATCATAATCAGCCAAATTTGTTGTGTATTCTTGGATATAATCCCTGATTTGTTCCAAAAGCCAAGTCGCCTTGACAGCTTTTTCATCAGTGCTGTTTGCGACTTCCATCACAGCCTTCAACTTTGAAATCATTTTCTTGTCACTGTCCAACACCATGTTAATCAAATTAAGATCAATAACATCAGCATCGTTAATCATTCCGTTGATTGTGCCCAAAAAGTCTTCGATTGACAAATTTGTTTTAAGAACAAAATCTGGAAATGCCGAATCATTGCTGTCAATTTCATTCA
>JAFTJJ010000126.1 GCA_017456465.1 Clostridia bacterium
TTGCTTAAACACACGAGCATCCAAACTCCATGATCTAATAAAAAAGCCCGCTGCCGGAGTAATATACAACTTTGCATCCTTCAGTTCAACAGAATAATATTTAGTCTTTGCAATCACTTGATTCTTGTCATCTTTATAGTTGTTATTCTTAAAAATAGACTTTTCACTTACAAAATCATGTGTATCAATTCTCTTTAAATTTGAAACTTCCCATGAAAAATCAAACATCGCACAATTTGTTGAAATTGTTCCACCACTAAATGCTCCCTTGTCTCGACATAACGCACTTTCATAACCATTCTCTTCAGTTTTCACACATGCTTCAGAAAATGAAAGCCCCATGATGAATGACTGACAAACATATTTGCTTTTGCTCGATGATTCTTCCAACTTACAAGCAGATTGCACAAATGTCCCCTCATATGTATAGTAAGAATATTGTCCAACGACTTGTAATATTTGACTGAGATTATAGAATCCTTGATTAACATAATCCTTAATGTTTAATGTTCTGTCAGACGATGTTGCATTTATTGTTCCATTATGAAAAAACAATGATCCTTCGGAATAATAAGCATATGGGATCGCACCACTTTGTGTTCCAAATTGAAGCGATGGAGTAAAGTTTGATTTGTCTGATGATTCTGTACTTTCAGAATTGAATGAATAATGCCCTGCAAACATTTTGCTGACGTTGATTCCTTCTGCAAACGCTGTTCCAAGATAATATGCAAACTGCGCTCCAACGCCAGCAGCTGTTCCTTCTTGTTTCAATCCATCAAGATAAAGTCTGGTGACAGCAATGATTGCTGATTCATCAAACCTAAAAAACAGTGTTCCTGCGTGATAAATGTTTTCAGAATGAGATGAATATCTCGTGATAATGGTTTGATCTGTAATCTTTCCACTATTACTGTCAAAACTTGGCACAAGTCCCTTTCCCGAATCAGCTCCAAGACCGTTTAGCCCCAAGTCTTCTTTAGCTTTCTCAAGTTTTTTATATCCATAGGCTGCACCAACACTATTGTCTCCTTTCTTGCAGCCAAAATAATTTTTATAGGACGTAAAATATGTAACTGTGCTCTTATAGTCATCTGAATCACTAATATCTGTCCATTTGGAAATTACTGGACAAAATATAATAGTATTCAAAAATTCCGTTGTTGAACCAACAGAAAAATTCTCCCCTGACTTTTCAAAAATTTCGCCTTCATTGCCAGAAATTATGGTGTGATCAAACGTTGTTATTATTTTTGAAGACACAAGTTTTTGATTTCCAAGCCAGTTTGTTTCATATTCGTTTTCAATATCAGCCGACCACTCACAATCCAACCCGTTTCGTGACGCAAACGTTTCATATTCTTTGATTTTATTCACAAAATCAACATAACCAGCAATTGAACTCAAATCAGTTGTTCCAGTTGGCACAGCATCAAAGCTTTCATCACCAGCGACAGCACTGCCAGCTTGAAATTCATTGCTTCCTTCAGGAGTTGATTGATTTGCATTCACAGTCACATTTGAAACCACATTGTTTGAATTTGGGAACATGTTTTCATTTCTGAAAGATAACAAATCTGTGATCAAAAGACTTGAATAGTCATTTTCATATCCCACACTATCATCAACCTCAGCAGGAACATAATTCCCATCCAAATATTGATTTGCAAAAACTTTGTCCCTTGCAGAACAAGAAAAGAGATAACTCTTTGTTCCAACAGTCACAATCAAATTGAGTGCATCATCAGCACTTTCAATATCAGTATAAACAATCTCAGAAATGTTGCCATAAAGCACCACTCCCTTCTCGTTGTGAATTGAATATGTCCCTGTTTGATCATCATGTGTGAGATAACACCCCATACCCATCATTACATAACCATGAAAATCAGCACAATAGTTGTCAATCACAGAAGCTGTGTTGTTGTTCAAATTGATGTTGTAATAATGCCCATCCTTATACCCAACCATGAAGCCATTAACAATTGGAGACAAACTCTCCCACCTTGGAGAGACAATCACGTTTCCGTCAGTGTCAGAAACACCAAAACCAAAAGCACTTTCAACAATAAATTTGTTGTTCCAAACATTTTGACCTGAAACAGTGTAATAGTCAGTGTAAATAATTCCAGTATCACTTCCAGTCATATCAATAATTCCAGATGTGAGACCATTGCTTGTGACAAAATTTTCACCAGTAAAGAAAATCAAGTCTCCATATGTCACATAATCGTAAGTAAAAATCTCAACCAAACTTTCATTGAAAACCTTCACAAATCTGTCTGTCGATCTCAAGTTGACATTTCCTTCATCATCAAAACTGTCAAAAGGGGTCATTTTGATCATATAAAATCCATCAAGCCCATAGTCTCCTGTTGTTTCCAAAAAGTATCCAGAATCAAAATCTTGAGTGCTTCCAGAAGCAATTTCTTTAATGTAATGTGAAACGACATAGTGAACTTTAACGACTTCACCATCACCGCCCAAAATATTATCTACAAAGTTCGCTTGAGCATAGTCAGTTGTTGGAACTCTCTTTTGCACAAGTTGATGTGTTTTTGTCGTAATCAAAACCACTTCACGTGTCGAAAATTTGTATTGTTGACCAGCGACATCAAAAACAACTTCTCCATCAACAGGCTCATAGGTTGGATCAACAACCTCTGTTGACACCGAAGTTTCAGACACAAGCTGAAGTTCATTGTCGATCATATTGTATGAATAAACTTTGTCAGCCTTAACGCTTTGTATTTTTATTGATCCATCAAGCAACTTGCATGAATAAACTTGATCTTCCGCAATCGTCTCAAGCGCAATAACCTTGCGATCAAGATGGAAGAATTTAACATTCATGTAGCCATTGTCAAATGGTTTGTTTAAAAACACAAA
>JAFTJJ010000127.1 GCA_017456465.1 Clostridia bacterium
ATTATTTATTATATATAATATCATTACCCCCCCCCCCCCCATTGTCAAGTAAAATAATCAACATTCTATAAAGTTTTTTTAATCAACAAAAAAGCTCTAGTTTGATTACCTAGAGCTTTATCTTTTAATTAAACGACTATTCTTCAATATCAAGATCTTCAACTGGTTCAGCAGCACGAACAACAACGCGTTCTTTTGCAATTTCTGTTGGAGCGATTTCACGATATTTTCTGAGACCAGTTCCAGCAGGAATAAGCTTACCAATAATAACGTTGCCCTTGAGGCCGATGAGTGGATCAACTATTGCTTTGATTGCAGCATCAGTGAGAACTCTGACTGTCTCTTGGAATGACGCGGCTGAAAGGAAGCTTTCAGTTGCAAGAGCAGCTTTTGTGATTGAAAGAAGCACACGCTTAGCTGAGGCAGGAACACCGCCTTGTTCAAGCACTCTCTCGTTTTCTTCTTCATATCTGAAAATGTCAACAAGATCACCTGAAAGGAATTCTGTGTCACCAGCTTCTTCAATACGAACTTTTCTGAGCATTTGACGAATAATGATTTCCATGTGTTTGT
This sequence comes from Clostridia bacterium, assembly GCA_017456465.1. Taxonomy (GTDB): domain Bacteria; phylum Bacillota; class Clostridia; order Christensenellales; family UBA1242; genus RGIG3872. The sequence goes on from JAFTJJ010000127.1 coordinate 574, forward strand.
CATTAACGTCAACTGAGTTCTTCTTGTACACTTTGTGAACTTCGCGCATCATATAGTCTTGAACACCCTTTATACCACGAGTCTTAAGCATGTCATGTGGGTTGATTGGACCTTCAGTGAGCATTGAGCCCGGTTCAACCTTGTCGCCCTTGGCAACCTTGAATTTTGCTCCATAAGGTGTTGCATAAGCAATTTCAGTTCTTTCATCTGTCTCAATAACAATTGTTTGTTTTGCTTCATCAACAGCTTTGACTGTTCCAGTAACTTCAGAAATAACAGCCACACCCTTTGGTTTCTTCGCTTCAAAGATTTCTTCGACACGAGGAAGACCTTGTGTGATGTCATCAGCTGACGCTGTACCACCGGCTTGGAAGACCTTCATGGTAAGCTGTGTTCCAGGTTCACCAATTGATTGAGCTGCGATAATACCAACCGCCTCACCAACTTGAACCATGTCACGAGATGCCATGTTTCGACCATAACATTTTGCACAAACGCCATATCTTGACTTACAAGTGAACACTGTTCTGATGTTCACAGACTGGATTCCAGCAGCTTCAATTGCATTCGCCTGAGATTTTGAAATCATCTCGTTTGCTTTTGCAAGAACTTCGCCTGTTTCTGGATGGATCACATCCACAGTTGGGCACCTGCCAACAATTCTTTCTGAGAGTTTTTCAATGATGTTTTTGTCATCATAAATTGGAGTGATGTCCATTCCCTTTGGTTTCTCGCCAGCAGTTGCAAAGCAGTCTTCGTCATCAACGATAACTTCTTGAGCAACATCGACAAGACGACGAGTAAGGTAACCAGCATCCGCAGTTTTAAGAGCCTTATCGACCATTCCCTTACGTCCACCACGAGTTGAAATGAAGTATTCAATAACTGAAAGACCATCTTTAAAGCTTGATCTGATTGGCACTTCAATAACTTTTCCTGATGTTGACACCATGATTCCACGAAGACCAGAAAGCTGACACATGTTTCCGGCAGAACCACGGGCTTGTGAGTCAACCATCATTCTGAGTGGGTTTGTCTTTGGATAACTTTCAAGAGTTGCAACTTCCATTTTCTTCATGGCATCGTTCCAAATGCTTGTAAGTTTTGCAGATTTTTCATCAGCAGTGATAAGTCCACGCTTGTATTGCTTTTCAGCAACAACAGATTCTTTGTTTGCGTTTTCGATAATTTCAGGTTTTTCTTTTGCAACTTGAATATCGAAAAGGTTTGATGTCAAGCAAGATTTTGTTGAATATTTGAAACCTGTTTCCTTGAGATTGTCAAGAAGAACAGCTGTTTCAGTTGGTCCAAGGTTGTCATAACAAGCCTTGATGAGCGCTTTGATTTGCTTCTTTCCAACTGGGTAATCAACTTCAAGCTTGAGCATGTCTTCTGGAGTGTTTCTTTCAATAATTCCAATTCCTTCAGGAAGGATTCGGTTGAAAAGAATTCGACCAACAGTGGTGTTGAGTCTTGCTGAATACCACTTGCCTTCGATTTCTTTCTTTACTCTCACTGTGATTTTTGCGTGAAGAGTGATCTCTCCTGATTGATAAGCCATGATTGCTTCATCAGCATCAGCAAAAATCTTGCCTTCACCCTTTTCACCATCAACAGCAAGTGTGAGGTAATAGTTACCAAAAATCATGTCTTGTGTTGGAACTGTGATTGGTTCACCGTCTGAAAGCTTCAAGATGTTGTTTGATGCAATCATCAAGAATCTTGCTTCAGCTTGGGCTTCAAGAGAAAGTGGAACGTGAACAGCCATTTGGTCTCCGTCAAAGTCCGCAGCAAACGCAGTACATGCAAGTGGGTGAAGCTTGATTGCACGACCTTCAACAAGAATTGGCTCATAAGCCTGAATTGAAAGTCTGTGAAGTGATGGCGCACGGTTCAAAAGAACTGGGTGATCTTTGATCACGTCCTCAAGAACGTCCCAAACAACTGGGCGAGCACGCTCAACAACACGCTTTGCACTCTTGATGTTGTGAGAATGATTGAGATCAACAAGTCTCTTCATAACAAATGGTTTGAAAAGTTCAAGTGCCATTTCTTTTGGGAGACCACATTGATAAATCTTAAGAGAAGGTCCAACGACAATAACAGAACGACCAGAATAGTCAACACGCTTTCCAAGAAGGTTTTGACGGAAACGACCTTGTTTTCCGCGAAGAAGACCAGAAAGAGATTTGAGTTCACGGTTTCCCGCACCTGAAATCGCCTTTCCTCTTCTGCCGTTATCAATAAGAGCATCAACAGCTTCTTGAAGCATTCTCTTTTCGTTTCTGATGATAATGTCAGGAGCGCCAAGTTCAATAAGCTTTTTAAGTCTGTTGTTACGGTTAATCACACGACGATAAAGATCATTAAGATCACTTGTCGCGAAACGTCCACCATCAAGTGGAACCATTGGACGGAGCTCTGGTGGGATGACAGGAAGAACATCCAAAATCATCCATTCAGGCTTTGCACCATTTCTTCTGAAAGCTTCAAGAAGAGCAAGCTTCTTTGTCGCAGCAAGCTTCTTTTGACCTTTTGAAGAATTTGCAATTTCACGAGTTTCTTTTGTTTCTGCTTCAACATCGATTTTTGAAAGCAATTCTTTGATCACTTCAGCACCCATGCCCGCTTTGAACGCTTTTGAACCCCATTTTGTCACTGCCTCTCTGTATTCTCTGTCGTTCAGAACTTGCTTAAACTCAAGATCAGTGTTGCCAGGATCAGTAACCACAAATGATGTGAAATACAAAACTTGTTCAAGGGCTTTGAGTTGCATGTCAAGAAGTGTGCCGATTCTTGATGGAACACCCTTGAAATACCAAATGTGAGAAACTGGTGTCACAAGTTCAATGTGTCCCATTCTTTCACGGCGAACTTTCGCACGTGTTACTTCAACTCCACACTTGTCACAGATAACGCCTTTATAACGAATTCTTTTGTACTTTCCACAATGACATTCCCAGTCTTTGGTTGGTCCAAAAATTCTCTCGCAAAACAAACCATCTCTCTCAGGTTTTTGAGTTCTGTAGTTGATGGTTTCTGGCTTGGTTACTTCACCGTAAGACCACTCACGGATTTTTTCAGGGCTCGCAAGACCAATTTGCATAGAGTCAAAATTATTTAATTCAAACATATTTCTTTTTCCCTCTTTTAAAATTTTACTTAGAGTTAATTGTTATTAAAAGTCGTCATCAAGGTCGAACAAGTTTCCAGCACCAAGAGCGTCTTCGTTTGGATCATAAACTGCTTCAAACTCAACACCAAGATCATCATCTTCACTTGGAAGTTCTTCTTCCATTGCCACTTCAACTTCTTCTTGAGTTTTCTTTCTCTCAGATCTGATGTCCACAAGATCTCTGTCGTCTTCAATCAAGTCTTTGAGACCAATTTCTTGCTTGTCTTCTGTGAGAACTTTGATGTCAAGAGCAAGACCCTGAAGTTCTTTGATAAGAACTTTGAATGATTCTGGAATTCCTGGTTCTGTGACATTTTCATTCTTGACGATTGATTCATATGTCTTCACACGACCAACAGTGTCGTCTGATTTAACTGTAAGCATTTCTTGGAGCATGTTTGCAGCGCCATAAGCTTCAAGTGCCCAAACTTCCATTTCACCAAATCTTTGTCCACCAAACTGAGCTTTTCCTCCGAGTGGTTGTTGAGTAACAAGTGAATATGGACCAGTTGAACGAGCATGCATCTTGTCATCAACGAGGTGATGGAGTTTGAGCATGTACATGTAACCAACTGTTGCTCTATTTTCAAATGGTTCACCAGTTCTTCCATCATAAAGTTGCATTTTTCCATCTTCTGGGAAACCATTTTGTCTGAAGAGTTCTTTGATATCTTCTTCTTTCGCACCATCAAATACTGGTGTTGCAACCTTCCAATCAAGAGCTTTTGCAACAAATCCAAGGTGCATTTCAAGGAGCTGACCGATGTTCATACGAGAAGGAACGCCAAGTGGGTTCAAGATGATTTGAATTGGAGTTCCGTCTGGAAGGAATGGCATGTCTGCTTCAGGAAGAATTCTTGAAACAACGCCCTTGTTTCCATGGCGACCTGACATCTTGTCACCAACGCTCATCTTTCTCTTTTGAGCGATATAAACACGAACAAGTTTGTTGACACCAGTTCCAAGCTCGTCTTTGTTTTCACGAGTGAACACTTTGACATCAACAACGACACCACCTTCACCGTGTTGAACACGAAGAGATGTGTCACGAACTTCACGAGCCTTTTCTCCAAAGATGGCACGAAGAAGTCTTTCTTCTGGAGTAAGTTCTGTCTCACCTTTTGGTGTAACCTTTCCAACAAGAATATCACCAGGCACAACTTCAGCACCAACGCGAATAATTCCGTTTTCATCAAGGTCATGAAGTGCTTCCTCACCAAGGTTTGGAATGTCGCGAGTGATATCTTCAGGCCCAAGCTTTGTGTCTCTTGCATCAATTTCATATTCTTCAATGTGAATTGATGTGAGCACATCGTCTTGAACAAGTTTTTCTGAAATGAGGATCGCATCCTCGAAGTTATATCCTTCCCAAGGCATGAACGCAATGAGGATGTTCTTTCCGATGGCAAGCTCACCATTCTTGGTTGCTGGACCGTCGGCGAGAACTTCGCCTTTCTTAACTTTGTCGCCATGAGAAATGATTGGTTTTTGACACATGCAAGTACCATTGTTTGAACGAACAAACTTTGTGAGGTTATATTCATCTTGTCCGTTGTCTGTTGTCACAATGATCTTGTCTGCTGAAACATATGTTACAACACCGTCATTCTTTGCAACAATTACAGCGCCTGAGTCAACGGCAATTTTGTGCTCAACACCAGTTGCAACAATTGGAGATTCAGTTTTCAAAAGTGGAACAGCCTGACGTTGCATGTTTGACGCCATCATCGCACGAGTCGCGTCATCGTTTTCGATGAATGGAACGAGAGTTGTCGCAATTGAAACAAGTTCCTTTGGAGAAACGTCAATATAATCAATTTGCGCTCTTGGAAGCTCGATGATTTCACCTTGCTTACGACAAATTACTGTGCTGTTTGCAAGTTTGCCATCTGCAGTGATTGGTTCATTCGCCTGAGCGATGATATATTTTTCTTCTTCATCAGCAGTCATATAAACCACTTCATTTGTGATCTCACCAGTTTCTTTGTTGATCTTTCTGTATGGAGCCTCAAGGAAACCATATTTGTTGATCTTTGAATAAGTTGCAAGAGAGTTGATAAGACCAATGTTTTGTCCTTCAGGTGTTTCATTTGGACAAAGTCTTCCATAGTGTGTGTAGTGCACGTCACGAACTTCAAATCCTGCTCTTTCTCTTGTGAGCGCTCCAGGCCCAAGTGATGAAACTTTACGCTTGTGTGTAAGAGATGCAATTGGGTTTGTTTGTTCCATGAATTGTGACATTTGGCTTGAACCAAAGAATTCACGAATTGCTGCAGACACTGGACGAACATTAATGAGTGAGTTTGGAGAAACTTCTCCAACATTTTGAACCTGCATTCTTTCAGAGATCACACGCTCAAGTCTTGCCATACCAATAAAGAATTGAGATGTCAAAAGCTCACCAACAGTCTTCACACGACGATTGCCAAGATGGTCAACGTCATCAAATGATCCAAGTCCTTCACCAAGTGACAAATGATAATTCACAGATGCCACAATGTCATCAAACATGAGGTGTCTGCCCATGAGTTCATCGCGATTTTTGATGATTGCTTGTTCTTTTTCTTCTTTGTTCTTGCAACCCTTGATTGTCTCCAAAAGTGTTGGCAAGTGAACAAGATCGTCAATCTCTGCCTCTTTTGGATTGATTCCAAGATATGTATTAATGTCAACACGGTTGTTTCCTGTGACATAGAATGTTCCATTTTTTCCAGCAACAGCAACACGGTTCACACCAGCATTTTGAATTGCTCTTGCAGTTTCTTCACTCACAACTTCACCAGCTGCGCCAAGCATTTTTCCATTCACAACAACATCTTCTGTGAGTGTCTTGCCTGCAATTCTGTTTGCAATGGCAAGTTTTTGGTTATATTTGTAACGTCCCACTGGAGAAATGTCATATCTTCTTGTATAATAGAACATTTTCTCAAGGTTTTTCTTGATTGCCTTAAGGTTGAAAACTTCACCAGGACGAAGTCTCTTCGAAATTTCAATCAAAGCTTCATCTTCACTCTTTGTGAAATCTTTTTCAATTGTTTTTTGAATAACTGGATGGTTATCAAACACACGCAAAAGCTCGGCATCGCTTCCGATACCCATTGCTCTGAGGAAAATTGTTGCAACCATCTTTCTGTTTCTGTCAACATGAACCCAAAGAACACCAGATTGGTCTTCTTCAAATTCAAGCCAAGCACCACGAGCAGGCATGATTGCTGTTTCAACAACAAAATTTCCAGTCTTGTTCACACCTTGCTTGCAATAAACACCAGGGCTACGAACAAGCTGGCTGACAACAGCACGCTCTGCACCGTTAATAATAAATGAACCATTTTCAGTCATGAGTGGAATGTCACCCATGAAAACTTCTTGATCAACAACTTCGCCTGTTTCTTTGTAAACAAGACGGATTTTAACCTTGAGTGGAAGGCTGTAAGTTGCATCACGAGTTTTGCACTCTGCCTCACTATATTTTGGAGTTCCTGTAAGTGAATGCTCCAAGAAATGCAATTCAACACGGCAGTCTTTGTCTTCTCCCATGTCATTTCTGTTGAGATTGTCAGTATCTGTGATTGGAGAAAAATCACGAAGTACATCGCGAATGCCAGTTGTCAAAAATTTGTTGTAACTATCCCTTTGAACTTCAACTAGATAAGGAATATCTAGAATTTCATCAATTCGACCGAACTTATATCTCTCCTGTTTTCCATATTTTACTTTTTTAACATTAAGATTGCTTGAACCCATTTTACCCCTCCTTAGGGCTTAAAAAAATTTTTATTGAAAACTCAAGGTTTTCATTGAAACAAGACGTTTCACAAATGGCAAACAGAGCCATATAAAATAAAATTTGCTATGCAAATTGTCCCAAACAAAAGTCCAAATGCGCCGAAAAAGGGATAATACTTCATAGTAAACTACAATAATATAACATGAATATGAAATTGTGTCAATAGAAAAAATAATTATCTTAAAAAATTTAATCATAAACAACAAATAAAAAGTTGACAAATTAAATAATTTATAGTTAGAAATGGATCATCTCTTGTTTTTTCACGCAAAAAATATCCATAGACAATGCTATGGATATTACATTTCTGACTCGGATTCAATAATTCCTTCACGAATCAAATAATCCTCAATCATTTGTGTATTTAATGCTTGAGTGTGACAATCAGGCTCAATGTGGCGAGATTTTGGGATATAGCTCGCCATTTCTTTAACCCCATCAATCACAACATAATCGCAAAATGGCTTTGTAAAAAACACCTTGTTCAAAGCAACATCAAAAGGATTTTTTGATTGAATAAATCGAGTTTCTTGCTCTCTCAAAAAACTTAAAATCTTTTTGCCTCTTGGTCCATCAACCCACTTTGTTGTTTCAATTTCGCCATCAAAAACAAGACCGCTATTTTCAAAAAACTTACACATTAATTCATAATTATATCTCAAACTCGAAGTCACAACAAGTCTTGGTGTATATCCCTTAATTTTAAGCTGTTCAATCAAAAAATTCAATGCATCGATGCTTTCTTTGCAAATTCTTTTATTTGCAAAATTTTTGTGACAATATGACGTTGTGTTCAATGTTCCGTCAATACCTGTAAAGATGTAATAGTTTTTTATGCTGTCTTTCATTTTATTCCCCGCACTTATGTTTTTTATGATACTAACACATTTTTGCACAAATTTCAATAGGTAAATTTCAAAAAGAATCGAATATTAATAAATTACAACAAAAAACGCACCCTGCAAAAGCAAGATGCGCATTAAATTTTGTGAATATTCTAAAATTACTTAATGATCTTAGAAACAACACCTGAACCAACAGTTCTTCCACCTTCACGAATAGCGAAACGAAGACCTTCTTCGATAGCGATTGGAGTGATGAGTTTAACTGTCATGTCAGTGTGGTCACCAGGCATAACCATCTCTGTTCCAGCTGGAAGTTCGATAGAACCTGTAACGTCTGTAGTTCTGAAATAGAATTGTGGACGATAGTTGTTGAAGAATGGAGTATGACGTCCACCTTCTTCTTTTGTAAGAACGTAAACTTGAGCTGTGAACTCTGTGTGTGGGTTTACTGAACCTGGTTTGCAAAGTACTTGACCACGCTCAACGTCTGTTCTTTGGATACCACGAAGGAGTACACCAACGTTGTAACCAGCAACAGCTTCATCAAGAAGTTTTCTGAACATTTCAATTCCAGTAACTACTGTTGAAGTAGCTTTTTCATTCATACCAACGATTTCAACTGTGTCGTTGAGTTTGAGGAGACCTCTTTCAACACGACCAGTAACAACAGTACCACGACCAGTGATTGTGAATACGTCTTCGATTGGCATAAGGAATGGTTTGTCAGTATCTCTGTCTGGAGTTGGAACGAATGCGTCAACAGCATCCATAAGATCTTCAACAGCCTTAACAGCTGGAGAATCCCAGTTTCCGCTTTGTGCAGCTTCAATTGCTTGAAGAGCTGAACCACGAACGATTGGAGTGTCATCTCCTGGGAAACCATATTGAGAAAGAAGTTCTCTGATTTCCATTTCAACAAGGTCAGCGAGTTCTTCGTCTCCACCAAGTTGATCCATTTTGTTCATGAATACAACGATTCTTGGAACACCTACCTGACGAGCAAGAAGGATGTGCTCACGAGTTTGTGGCATTGGACCATCAGTTGCAGCAACAACGAGGATCGCACCGTCCATTTGCGCAGCACCAGTGATCATGTTTTTAACATAGTCAGCGTGTCCTGGGCAGTCAACGTGTGCATAGTGACGATTCTTAGATTCGTACTCGATGTGTGATGTGTTGATTGTGATTCCTCTTGCCTTCTCTTCTGGAGCTGAGTCAATTTGTGAGTAATCTCTGATTTCACCACCGTTTTGGTGAGCCATTACCATTGAAATAGCAGCAGAAAGAGTTGTTTTACCGTGGTCAACGTGGCCAATTGTACCAATGTTAACGTGAGGTTTTGTGCTTTCAAATTTTTGTTTTGCCATTTTTTATATTTCTCCTTTTTTTATTTTTGTGTTTTTATGTATTTATTTTTTTTCGCCGATTATTTTTTCAGCGACATTTCTAGGTACCTCAGCATAATGAGATGGTTCCATGTTGAAGTCACCTCTACCTTGTGTTTTGCTTCGAAGGTCAGAAATATATCCTGTCATCTCCGCAAGTGGTATTTGTGCTCTTATAACTTGAACTCCTGCATTAGAAGTTGTACCTTGAAGGTTTCCACGGCGTTTTGACACGTCACCCATAACGTCACCGAGGTATTGATCAGGAACGGTAATTTCAACGTTCATGATAGGTTCGAGAAGAACTGAACTTCCATTTCTGAAGCCGTCCTTGAATGCCATTGATCCAGCAATCTTGAATGCCATTTCAGAAGAGTCCACTTCGTGATAGCTTCCGTCAACAACAGTTGCTCTGAAGTCAACAGTTTCATATCCAGCAAGCACACCGCTCTTTGCAGCTTCTTGAATTCCTTTGTCAACAGCCGGAATGTATTCTTTTGGAATTGAACCACCAACTGTTTTGTCAACAAATTCGTAGCCTTTTCCTGGTTCAAGTGGCTCGAATTCAACGATACAATGTCCGTATTGTCCTTTACCACCAGATTGTTTAATGTATTTTCCCTCTGCACGAACTGCTTTGGTGATTGTTTCACGATATGCAACTTGAGGAGCACCAACATTACATTCAACTTTGTACTCTCTCTTCATTCTGTCAACAATGATGTCGAGGTGAAGTTCACCCATACCTGAAATGATTGTTTGTCCAGTTTCTTTGTTTGTTTCACGTCTGAAACTTGGATCTTCTTCAGCAAGTTTTGCAAGTGCGTTTGCCATTTTTTCTTGGTCAGCTTTCGTCTTTGGTTCAACAGCAACTGAAATAACTGGCTCTGGGAAATCCATTGATTCCAAAATGATTGGATGTTTTTCATCACAGAGTGTGTCACCAGTTGTTGTGTCTTTAAGACCAACGATGGCAACGATGTCACCAGCATAAGCTTCTTGCTCTTCTGTTCTTGAGTTTGCGTGCATACGAACAAGTCTTCCGATTCTTTCTCTTGAATCCTTGTTTGAGTTATAAACATAAGAACCAGCAACAAGCTTTCCTGAATAAATTCTGTAGAATGTCAAAGTTCCAAATGGATCTTTTGCAATCTTGAATGCAAGACCTGCAAGAGGTTCATCATCAGAAGCTTCTCTGTGAGCTTCATTTCCATCAAGATCCACACCCTTAACTGCAGGAACATCAAGTGGACTTGGGAAATAATCAACAACCGCATCAAGCAATTTTTGAACACCCTTGTTACGAAGAGCTGTACCACAAAGCACAGGAGTAATTGTGAGTGCAATTGTTGCTTTTCTGATTGCAGCTTTGATTTCTTCAATAGTGAACTCTTCACCAGCGAAGAATTTTTCCATAAGTGCATCATCAGTTTCTGCAATTGATTCGATCATTTTTTCACGATATTCTTGAGCCAAATCTTTCATGTCATCAGGAATATCAATAACTTCAATTTTTTCACCCTTGTCATCAAGGTAAATGACAGCATTCATTTCAACAAGGTCAATAACACCTTTGAAATCATCTTCTTTTCCGATTGGAAGTTGAAGTGGCACTGCGTTTGCCTTGAGTTGTTCTTTGATTGAAGCAACAACTCTGTAGAAATAAGCACCAAGTTTGTCCATCTTATTGATAAATGCAATACGAGGAACACCATATTTGTTTGCTTGGTTCCAAACTTTTCTTGATTGTGCTTGAACACCCTCTTTTGCGGTGAAAAGTTCGATTGCACCATCGAGAACTTTCAAACTTCTTTCTACCTCAATTGTGAAGTCAACGTGTCCTGGAGTATCAATGATGTTGATCTTGTGATCCTTCCATGATGTTGTGGTCGCAGCAGAAGTAATTGTGATACCTCTTTCTTGCTCTTGCGCCATCCAGTCCATTGTTGCTGTACCATCATGAGTTTCACCAATCTTGTGGTTCTTTCCTGTATAGTACAAAATTCTTTCAGTAGTAGTTGTCTTTCCAGCGTCGATATGTGCCATGATACCAATGTTTCTAATCTTATTAAGTTCAATATCTCTTGGCATATTTATCTCCTAACTTTAAAGTAATGTAAGTATTGCCACTTTTTCACAAACTTACATGTAATATTATATTTCATTTTAAAAAATATTCAAAGCGAATTTGAGCATATTTTCAAAACTTTTAGTTATTTAATATAACAAATTGCCCTTGGTTAAAAAACAAAGGCAATTTTATTATCTTACCATCTATATGATGCGAAAGCCTTGTTAGCTTCAGCCATTCTATGAACGTCTTCTTTCTTCTTGAATGCACCGCCAGCTTGGTTGTATGCATCCATGAGTTCACCAGCAAGTTTTGCAGCCATAGTTCTTTCAGATCTCTTTCTTGCATAGTCAACAATCCAACGAATTGCAAGAGTTTGTCTTCTTTCAGCTCTGATTTCCATTGGAACTTGATATGTTGAACCACCAACACGACGAGCCTTAACTTCCAAAACTGGCTTCACGTTGTCCATTGCTTGGTTGAAGATTGTCATAGCGTCTTGACCGAGTTTTTCAGCCATCATATTGAATGCGTCATAAACAATTGTTTGAGCGATTGATCTTTTGCCATCAAGCATGATTTGGTTAACAAGCTTTGTCACAACTTTTGAGTTGTAAACTGGATCTGGCAAAACATCGCGCTTTTGAGCAGCATTTCTTCTTGACATAGTCTTTTTCTTTCCTCCATGTTATTTTGCGAGTAAATCATACTCTAATAATCTTACTTAGGCTTTTTAGCGCCATATTTGCTTCTTGCTTGTTTACGGTCTTTAACACCAGCTGTATCAAGAGTACCACGAACAATGTGATAACGCACACCAGGAAGGTCCTTTACACGACCTCCACGGATAAGTACAACAGAGTGCTCTTGCAAATTGTGGCCAATGCCAGGGATATAAACAGTACCTTCCATCTTGTTTGAAAGTCTAACTCTCGCAATCTTACGAAGAGCTGAGTTTGGCTTCTTTGGAGATGTTGTAGTTACTGACAAGCACACACCTCTTTTTTGTGGGCATTGTTCCAAAATTGGAGACTTTGCTTTCACAGATTGTGGCTCACGACCCTTACCATGTCTGATGATTTGGTTAATGGTTGGCATAGTTCTACCTCCTATTATAATAAAAGCGTTGAATTTTCTCTAAAAGCCCCGTGAGGAAATTCTTGCATAAATTCACACCACCCGCGAGTACACACCACGCACCACGAGGGCATAAAAATACCCAAACATGACATTTCATGCAGGAACATTTTATCACGAGAAAACGAGATAGTCAATAATTTTTGAAATTTATTTTGTTTTTTTGCGTTTTATAAAAATTACAATGGTTATTGAAAAAAGAAATGCTTCATGTTATAATATTTTTATTATACACCAAAGGAGTTCATATGGGAATTGTCAATAAAATAAAAAATTTATTTAATTCAAACAAACCAAGCATGGAAGAATTGCAACAAGCTTATGAACAGGAATTTATATGGCGAAATGAACACACTAAATTCATTTTAGATAAAGTTTGGGATTTTAAAAATCCACCATCAAATCAAAGAATGGTGTTTATTCCTGAAGGTGTCAGATATCATGCCCGTGAATGTTGTTACGGAAACATTCACGTCGATGAATGTGTAATTCCTCAATCACCAAATGCCCTGTTGCATTGTGTTGCAAACCTTACAAGAAAACAAAAACTTTCTTATGGAAAAACAAATCTTGAAAATTTCACAAAACAATTATTGAAAATTGCTGAAAATGCAAAGTTTGGAACAAAAGAAGAATGGCGAGAAGCAATCTGTGAATGTGGCAAACACATAACTCAAAATTTCTGGAATGAACAACCAAACTTATTCACTGTGGAAAGACTTGAAAAGGTAGATTGGAAAAAAATTGGCGGCGAGTTCAAACGTGCAGGAGCACTTCCACCATCTTACGATAAGAAACCAGCTGATGTTCAAATATACAACACTCCTGACGGGTCAGCCAGAGTCAAACTTAAAATGCAATCAAAAACATCCCCAAGTTACAGGGTTTTGTCAATTCGTTATTACGATATCTCTGAAGCAATAAACAGTGATATTCATTTCACTGAAAACCCAGAACTAACAAAAGTATGGAAGAATATTTATAAATCACTACTCGATCAACAATTATGGCGCATGAGCATATATGACGATCCTCGTTACAGAGACCCGAGCGACAAAAAGACATCATATGATTATCAATTATACAGCCAAGCATACGGATCTTATGAAAACTTTTAATATTTTCTAATAATTTACCAACAAAAAACCACCTCGAAATTAATCGAGGTGGCTTTTACTTTTTTAATATTAACTGGTTGATTAACTAATGGCAGAGTTTCTATTTTTTAAAAAACCAATTTTATATTCAAGTTTTTTCATTTTCCCAAGAACTGGAGCGAGCTCCATTGGAAGTTCACTTTCAATCCTTGAAAGAATTTTGACTTTTTCTTTTTTTGTTAGTTCATACTCAAACACATATCCTTCTTTCAAAAGATCAACACCCAAAAGAAGTCCATAGTTATAGAGCTTGTTGAAATCTGTTTTTTGTCTGTATTCATCAATTGCAAAAATCAAAATTTCCATGCTGTCCTTTACTGTTGAACCTTTGATGAGTTTGTACAATTTTTTTTGAAGTTTTTTTGGAAGAATTTGAATGAGAGCCTCAAAGGTCTCTTCAAAATACTCATCAGTTGGATTTTCTGAAATACGCACAATATAAGACAAACTGTCAATATCGCCAATTTTTAAAATATATTCATAATTGATGAACCCTTCATCAACATTTACAATTTCCCAACCAATTGCACTGGCCAATTCATGAAGACTAACCGCCATATCATTATCCTTGTCTTTCTTCTGCTCTTGTCTTTTCAAGTTCTGCAGCATATACTTTTTCCGTTTCCATCATCACATCATTGATATATGCTTGTATTTGTGGACTTTCCTTAAAATATTCTTGTTCTTTGATTTTTGAAATCAATTGCCTGTGATAATTCAAACTTTCTTCTTGCATTGAAGATGGGAACAATCGATAAGCACCCACAACCATTTCAAAATAATCAGAAAACGCTTCTTCGCCACCAAGCACTTTTTCTTGATCCATGTCAAGATGTGATGCTTGCCCCACACACTCCATTTTGGTGAGGTTTTTGTTCACTGGAATTTGTACAGCATTCAATGGTGACCACATGAAATATACTTCATCGTCACCAAATTTTCTTTTATCAATAATTGAACCACGAACAAGCATGGCTGCTGTGATCTGAGCTTTTTGAAAATCTTCAACAGACATGTTGTATTGTGCACGTGTCTTTGCCATAGTTAATCTCCTACAACTTGTATAACCTTTTTGATCATTGTCTTATAACTTGCTTCTTCTTGTGAAAGAGTAATGTTTTGTTCTTCAACTTTTGAATCTGCAAGCAAAACAATTCTTTTTGGATTCATTCCTTTTGCTTCTGTATATGTGCAAGGTGATGACAAATCACTTTCAAATTTGATTGCCATGTCAATATATGAGTCCAAATAATCTTTGCCCTTAAGATATGCTTCTTCAACAGAGTTTCCACTTGTAACAATGTCAAGATCTGGAAACAAAACTGTATATTCACTAGTTTCCTTGTCCTCAAAAACGACCATAGGATACACAAATCTCTTCATAACTTCACCTACAAAATGTTTTTATTTGTTTTTATTATAACACCCACAAAAACTTTTGTAAAATGTTTTATGAATCAATTTCGCATACTTTTCTCTAGCATGACTTTATTGTATCACAAAACGACAATTTTGTAAATACCAATTCTTGAAATAATTCAATCATTTATTAATATATTACGTTATATTATTATATCTTTATCAACATAATAAAAAGCGAGGCAATTCAAACACCTCGCTATATTTTTTATTTTGTATAAACATACATGTCTGCATATGACGTCGTAATTGTCACTGCTTTCAAGAATGAATTTACTGTTTCGGATTTAATTATGCTTGATTCCTCAAAAAGTTTTGCATCACCAGCATAAACAAAGGCATTTCTGGACTTTGATGATGTAAATTCATAATTAAATGTATCAATTGAAACATCTCTCATATTTAATGTTACCTTTTTGCAGCCATCCCCAGCCTCAATATTAACATTCCCTGTGAGTGCCACAACCGTCACATCAATTTCACCATCACCAGAAATTTGTGTCTCGCCCTGCACGCCGGTTGCCAAAACAGATCCTCCACTTTCAATATTGACACTCAAAACATTTGTTCCTTTCATGGTCACGCTGTTGTTTTTGCTGATCAAATTGACATTTCCGGAAACATTCTCTGCAACAATTTTTCCTGTTTTTGTTTGAATTGTTGGGTTTTTGACAGATTTGTCCGCTTCCCCCAAATAAACATAACCACTCTGCGTCGTTGCTGAAAGAGAAGATGTTGCCTCCAACACTGAGATCACTCCAATTCCGCCAGTAATGTTTCCGCTTGCGACCTTGTTAATCATTGTGGAACTTCTCAAATTTTCCACATTGATCTTTTCTGCTTCACCAATTGTCACATTTCCAACAGTTGTCTTGATTGTTGAAAGCTCCGAGCCAGTAAACCTATCAACTGAAATGTTTCCAGAATATGTTTCGATGTTTCCTTGAGCAATTGTGAGTTTTGACCCGTCCTTCGCCTTGATTGAACCAGACGTAGATTTAAAATTCAAAATGTTCGCCTGCGTCATCACAACACTTCCACTGCCCATTTCAACATTCATCACACTTGCTATTGCACCATCAATATTGACAGTGTATGACCCACCCTTTAAATTAAGAGTGTCCGCATGAACATTGTTTCCAAGAACAAGCGATCTTTTGGTTGAAATGTCAAGCACTCCAACATTCAATGTTCCATTGATTGAAATTTCTCCGGTTGTGTCAATCTTGATTTCAGATTGAATTCCACTTCCACCAGCCTCAATCGTCACGTTTGAAGAATCAGCTTCAACAAAAACTTTTCTGTTAACATAAGTTTGAGGAATTCTAACTTTCAAAAATTCAGACTCTTCTGAAACACTTTCATGAGAATAGATAAATTCTTCCGTGTCATAAGCAGTTATATACAGGTTGTTGTTTTCAACCCCTTGGACCAGTTGGTTGTCCCTTCTTTCTGATCTTGTAAAACCAATAAATTCTTGTTTATATTCAATCTCAGGCGTTGAAATCCCCCACTGATAAGAAATTATGACAGGCACCTCAATTGAACTTATATAAATGTCACCAGAAAACCCATCTGCATAGTCTCTGTAATAATTGTTTCCTTGACCAACAGCAACATATCGAATTCCAAAAATTTCAACTCCTGGTGCCAAAAACAAAATAACCGCGCATCCAACAACAAACAATACAGCACTTGCAAGCACTATTCCCAAAATTGCCAATATTCTTTTTGCCATTTTACGCATCCTCCCCTATTTGTAATTTCTTACTCAAGAATCGCCTTAATTCTTCGAACTCCAGCTGAAGAACTTTCTTCTTTTGTGATCTTGAATTTCCCAAGCTCACTTGTGTTTTTCACATGAGGGCCTGTGCAGATTTCTTTTGACACATCTCCGATTGAATAAACAGAAACAATGTCTGGATATCTTTCAATAAACTGATGTTCTGCACCAATTTCAACAGCTCTTTGCTTTGGCATTTCTTGGCTTGTTACATCAAGTTTTTCTTCAATCCAAGAATTCACAATCTCTTCAACTCTTTTGAGTTCATCTGCCTCCATTTTGTGATCGCAAGGAAAATCAAAACGAAGTCTTTCAGCTGTAATGTTTGAACCCGCTTGATGACACTCTGCGCCCAAAACTTTCTTGAGTGCAGCGTTCAAAAGGTGTGTTGCAGTGTGATACTTTGTTGTCATTTCACCAGTGTCAGCAAGACCACTCTTGAATTCTCCAGCTGGCACAGCTTTCGATTTTGCTTGATGCTCAGCAAAAGCAGCCTTGAACCCTTCTTCATCAACAGAGTATCCCTTTTCTTCAGCAAGCTCTTGAGTGAGCTCAAGTGGGAATCCAAATGTATCATAAAGCCTGAAGGCAGTTTTGCCATTGATTTCGTTTTTGACAACCTCTCCAGTTTTTGCGGCAAATTCTTTGTGCCTCTCAATACCAGAAAGAACTTTGTTAAATTCTTTTAATCCTTGTTCAATTGTCTTGTTGAATTTGTCTGTTTCTTTTTGAATTTCAGAAATAATGTAGTCTTCTTTTTCTATAAGAAGAGGATAAGCTTCATTATAAACCTTTTCAATAAAGATTTTCGCAATATTTACAAGCTCGTTTGTGTCAAGCTCAATTTTCTTTGCGTGCCTGATTGCCCTTCTCATTAATCTTCTTAAGATGTAACCAGCCCCAACATTGCTTGGAACAATACCATTGATGTCTCCAATAAGCATAACCGTTGTTCTCATGTGATCTGCCACAATTCTCATTGATTTTGTCAACTCTGCATTTGAACCATACTCAATGCCCGTCTTTTCAGAAATATACTCAATGACATCTGCATAAAGGTCTGTTTTGTAAACATCTGTAATGCCGTTCACATACATCAAATTTCTTTCAAGACCAAACCCAGTGTCAACATTTTTGTTGTCAAGCTCGGTGTACTTTCCACCTTCAAGTCTTTTGTATTGCATGTAAACATCATTTCCGATCTCAACCCATCTGCCACAGTCACAAGTGATGTCACACTTATCACTGCATGGATTGTCATGACGAGGATAGAACCATTCATTGTCTGGACCACATGGAGTTCCAACAGTGCCTTCGAGTTCCCACCAATTGTCTTTCTTTGGAAGATAAAAAATATTTTCTGGCTTGATTCCAATTTTTTTCAAAAGATCTGCTGTTTCTTCGTCTCTTGGAGCATTTGCATCACCTTCAAAAACAGAACAACAAATTTTGTTTGAATCAAATCCAAGAATTTTTGTCAAGAAATCAAATGTCCACTGTGTTTTTTCTTTTTTGAAATAATCACCAAGAGACCAGTTCCCCATCATCTCGAAAAACGTGCAGTGACTTTCATCTCCAATTGATTCGATGTCGTTTGTTCTCACACACCCTTGAACATTGCAAAGTCTTGTCTTGCCACTTGGATGCTTTGCCCCCAAAAGATATGGCATCAATGGTTGCATTCCAGCAACATTGAACATAACACCAGTTGTTCCGTCGCCAATGAGCGAAACAGCACCAATGTCTTCATGCCCGCGCTCTTTGTAAAAGTCGAGCCACGCATTTCTTAATTCTTTACTAGTTATTTTTTTCATTTTATTTTTCCTTATTTATTTTGCTTCTGGCTTATATGAGCCTTTGAGTCCAACAACCTCGTTGAACACAAGAGCTTCTGGTTTGCTGTCCTCGCAGTCAAGTGCATAATAGCCATTTCTCATAAATTGATATCTGTCTGCCAAGTTGTAATCAACCCCAGCTTCCACATAAGCATTTTTGTTGATGTGAACTGAATCTTTATTATAAACAACCTCACCAATTTCGGCTCTTTCTGAAGTTGAACCTTCACCATCAGCGATGAGGTTGTCAAACTTGCGAACTTCAACACGAGTTGCATGCTTTGCATTAAGCCAGTGGATTGTTCCCTTGACCTTCACTTCAACTCCGCTGCCAGATTTTGTGTCTTTGTCATATTCAGCATAAACACACTTAACAGACCCATCTTCATTTAAGTCATAACCTGTGCAAGTCACAACATACGCACCTTTAAGTCTAACTTTGTTTCCAACATAAAGTCTGTGATATTTTGGTGGAGGAGTCACTTCAAAGTCACTTCTTTCAATCAAAAGTTCTTTGCCAAACACATAAGAACGCTTTGTTGTTTCCTCACCCCTTTGAGGATAATCTTCAAGCAAAATTTCTTCACCCTCACCCTCATAGTTTGTAATCACCAACTTTATTGGATCAAGCACAGCCATAACTCGTCTTGATTTTTCATTGAGAGTGTTGCGAACAAAGAAATCAAGCATCTCTTTTTCACAAATTGTTGTTGTTTTTGAAAGACCTGCCGCAACCACAAAATCAATCAAACTTTGTGGCAAAATTCCACGACGACGAAGCCCACGAAGAGTGATGAGTCTTGGATCATCCCACCCCCAAACAATGCCTTCTTCCACAAGTTTCTTGATGTTTCTTTTCCCAGAAACTGTGTTTTTGATTAAGAGATTTGAATATTCAATTTGTCTTGACTTGTTTGGAAGTCCACTGTTCTCAACAACCCAGTTGTAAAGTGGTCTGTGATCTTCAAATTCAAGCCCACAAATTGAATGCGTAACACCTTCCAAACAATCATCAAGAGGATGAGAAAAGTCATATGATGGATAAATATTCCATTGCCTTCCAATTCTTTGATGCTCAAGATATTGGATTCTGTAAATCACTGGATCACGCATGTTGATGTTTGGGCTTGCCATATCAATCTTGGCTCTCAAGCATCTTGAACCTTGTTCAAATTCACCATTTTTCATCCTCTCAAACAAATCAAGGTTTTCTTCAACACTTCTGTCTCTGAAAGGACTGTTTGTTCCAGGTTCAGTAAGAGTTCCCCTTGTTGCTGAAAGTTCTTCTGGAGACAAGTCGCAAACATATGCCTTGCCTTCTTTAATGAGTTTCACAGCAATTTCATAGTTCGCTTGAAAATAATCTGTTGCGTGATAAATGTTCCCCCACTTGAACCCTAGCCATTGAACATCTTCTTGGAGAGCATCAACATATTCTTGTTTTTCCTTGAGTGGATTTGTGTCGTCATAACGAAGATTACAAACACCGCCATACTTTTTTGCCGTGCCGTAGTTCATGACAATGTTTCGAACATGACCAATATGCAAATATCCACTTGGCTCTGGTGGGTGACGAGTTTGAATTCCACCGTGAATTTTTCCAGCCAAAATATCTTTATTAATTTCATGCTCAATGAAGTTGGTTGCTTCAATTGGCTCTGCTTTTTTTATTTCCATAACTTTCTTTCCCTTACATTAAATTTCGCCAAAAATATCATCCACTCCAAGCGATGCACTAGCATCTTCGGGAACTCCTTCAAATGGCACATCATTTGGAATCTCAAAAGGTATATCATCCGGCATTCCGCCAAATGGATCGTTTTCTGGTGGTGCTTGCCTTGACTTGTCATGTTGCTCACCATAAGCATTGATGATGCTTTGCTCATTCGCATCTTTTGCAAGGTTGACAAATGTTGTTCTTGATCCATCCCAACCAAGGAAGAAACTTCCTGGTTCACCACTTCTGAATTTTGCAATAATAAATTCAGCTTCATAAGATCCATCTTTCTTTCCTTGTTCTTGATCAGCCGGTGAGTTTTCAGTGTCTCTGTGAATGAAAATAACCATATCCGCATCTTGCTCGATTGATCCAGATTCACGAAGGTCTGAAAGCATTGGCCTTTTACCTTGTCGTTGCTCAACAGCACGAGAGAGCTGAGACAAGAGAAGCACTGGAACATTGATTTCTTTTGCAAGAATTTTCATTTGTCTTGAAATGTCTGCAACTTCGTTTTGTCTGTTGTCGGTCTTTGCATCACTGGTCATAAGCTGCAAATAGTCGATCATGATGAGGTCAAGACCCTTTTCGCGTTTGAGTTTTCTGCATTTTGAAATGATTTGTGATGGTTTATTGAGTGATGAATCATCCACATAAATATCACATTCTGAAAGTTTCTTTTGGGCTTTCCAAAGTTTGCTCCAGTCACTTTCAGTGAGATCACCTTTGAGAGCTTTCGCCATTGACACTCCTGAAACTGAACAAATCATACGCTGAGCGAGTTGTTCCTTGCTCATTTCAAGAGAAAACACTGCGCACTTTGCGCCTTCATTCAGGGCTGCGTTTGAAACAATGTTCATGGAAAATGATGTTTTACCAATACCAGGGCGGGCAGCAATGATGACAAGGTCTGATTTTTGCAGACCGTTTGTCTTTTGGTCAAATTGATGAAATCCCGTTTTGAGTCCTCTGCTCATCCCACCATCTTTAAAAATTCTCTCAAAAACTTCCATGGTCTCTTCAAACGTTTTGTTGAGAGCCACAAGAGAACTCATTTGTCCCTTTTCAGAAATTTCAAAAATAGTTTTTTCCGCAAAAGACAGAGCGTCAGCATCTCTGCCATAGGCAACTTGTGAAATATCTCCACAAGCTTTTATGATTTGTCTCAATGTTGAATCACGCTTCACAATTTCAATGTAAGTTTCCGCATAAGCTGATGATGGAATCGCATTGGTGAGGACAGTGATGTAATTCATTCCCCCAACATAATCCAATTTCCCAATCCTTTCGAGTTCGTCGCAAAGCGTAATCATATCGACTGGTTGATTTTGAGTGTAAAGTTTCACAATGCAATCAAAAATGATCCCATGTGTTTCACTGTAAAAATCTTTTGTTGTGAGTTTTGCAACAATGTTTGGCAAACAATCTCCATCAAGAAGAGCAGATGCAAGCACCGCTTGTTCTGCCTCCAAATTGTTTGGAACGACCCTTGCTGATTGTTGTGTGTTTTCTTTTTTTGCCATGATCACCAGTCCTCTTTTGATTTTGATAACCGCGCGCGGAAAACCTGCGCGCGAAATTATAAATATATATACAAAGTAAAGTATATATTCCTTGGCAAAAATTGTCAAGCCCATTCATTAAAATTGGCAACATCAAAAACACAAAAAAAAATCAAGACCCCAAAATTCAGTCTTGATTTTTAAATTTTTTATTTTTTCCAAATTACAATGTTTTGTATGGAAGTAATGCCATAACTCTTGCTCTCTTGATTGCATTTGTGAGCTCTCTTTGATGGCCAGCACAAACACCAGTTGTTCTTCTTGGGATAATTTTTCCCTTCTCTGTAATGTATCTTTTAAGTTTTGCTACGTCTTTGTAGTCAATAGCTTCACTCTTGTCATTGCAGAAAGCACAAACCTTTTTTGGTGTTCTTTTTGCTTTCTTAGGATTTTTGTCATCATAAGAAGCAGCGCCGTTAGTCTTAACTTGCTTTTTCATGAAAATTCTCCTTAATTAATAATTTTTAGAATGGAAGATTGTCGTCATCAATTGGTTCAAACTTGCTCACAACATCTTTCTTTTCTTCTGCGCCATTGTCGTCAGAACCATCATCAGAACCAGCACCACGTGATGCCAAAAATTCAACTTCATCAGCAATGATTTCTGTCATATATCTGCGGCTTCCATCAGTTGCCTCATAAGATCTTGTTTGAACACTTCCAGAAATTGCAGCTTTGCTGCCCTTCTTCAAATATTTATAGCAGTTTTCAGCTTGACCGCGCCAAACGATGATTGGAAGGAAATCAGCTTCTCTCTCTCCATCATTTCCACTAAATCTTCTTTGAACTGCGAGTGTGAACTTGCAAAGTGAAACAACATTGTTTGTTGTGATGTGTTCTGGATCTTTTGCAAGGTTTCCAATTAACATAACTTTATTCATAATTATTCTTCCTTTATCTCATTTAAATCTTTTCTTTTTACTTTGCAACTATCATATGACGAACAACGCCATCAGTGATGAGTAATTGACTTGTAAGCATTTCTGGAACAGAAGCTTCAGCTTTGAAATTCATCAAAACATAATATCCTTCGTTTTGGAAGTTGATTGCATAAGCATATTTCTTCACTCCCCATCTTTCAGGATCTTGAGCTTCTCCGCCATTTGATGTGACAATTGCAGTGATTTTTTCAATGAGAGCTTCTCTCTTGTCATCAGCAAGTGTCGCATCAAGAATGTATAAAAGTTCGTAATTCTTCATGACTTTTTACCTCCTCGTGGACTCATTCGGCCAGAAGTTAAATGCACACGCAAAAAAACTTCCAGCAAGGAATTGTTGAGATGATTATAACATGTAAATTTCAACATTGCAAGCCAATTTTAAAAAATAATTGGATATAATTAAACATAATTTTAGGTTGACACCTGTTTTAATTTTGTGTATAGTTTGAATATAAATTATTAACAAACCCATCAGGAGTGAAAATAAATGGCAAAAAACACAAAAAAGAAAGACAGCAAACTCGACGGACAACTCAAAATTGAAGATGTCATTGAGACTCCTTCAAATAAAAAAGTAACAGAAAAAGAAACATCTCCGGCAACAGAGCCAAAAAGTGTTCAGGAATCTGCGAAGAATGCCAAAAATGAAGAAAAGAAACCAACAGCAGCAGAAAAAGAACAAGAAATTGAAATCAAAGAACCTGAGGTGATTGCTGCAGAATCTGTCAAACAAAAAAGAATACCTCGAAGCGCGGCAAGAAAGTCATCAATGGCAAAAAAAGATGAACAAAAACCAACTCAAAGCAAAAAGTCAGTGCAAAAAGCAAATGAAGAGAAAAAACCGATCAGGGTCAGAAGAATTAAGACCAATTATAAAGAAGGATTGACTCTTGATCAGGTCAATGACAGAATCGAAAAAAACCAAACAAACTTCACACCAAACAAAAACGTTAAGACCTACAAAAAAATCTTATTTGAAAACATCTTCACATTCTTCAACCTTCTTGTAACAGCCGTCACAATCAGCTTAATTTGTGTTAATGCTTGGTCAAACTGCATGTCATTTGTGATCATGGCAATCAACACAGCAATCGGAATTTTCCAAGAAATCAGGGCAAAAAAGACAATCGAAAAACTGTCGTTACTCACCGCCCCAAGTGTGAAAGTCATTCGTGAAGGAATTGAAACGACAATTTCAATGAATGAAGTTGTTCTCGATGATGTCATTGTCCTTTCAACCGGCAAACAAATTGTCGCAGACAGCACCATCCTTGAGGGAAACATCGAAGTCAACGAAAGCATGCTCACTGGTGAAAGTCTTCCAATCCGCAAAAAGGCAGGAGATTCAATCCTTGCAGGATCATTCGTTGTCAGTGGAAACTGTTATGCAAGAGTTGAAAAAGTTGGTGAAAACAATTATGTTCAACAACTTTCAAGCAAAGCAAAACAATACAAAAAACCAAAATCAGAACTTTTCAATTCTCTCAAGATGATCATCAAAATCATTGGTATTCTCTTGATTCCAATTGCAATTTTGATGTACATCAGCAATTTCACTCTCACGGGTCAAGACATCACAAACACAATCACAAAAACAGCGGGCGCAATCATTGGAATGATCCCATCTGGAATGTTCCTTTTGTGCTCAGTTGCACTCACTGTTTCTGTCATCAAACTTGCAAGAAGAAAAGCATTGGTTCAAGACCTTTATTGCGTTGAAATGCTCGCACGCGTCAATGTGCTTTGCTTGGACAAAACCGGAACAATCACTGACGGAACAATGAAGGTTTACAACTGCTTGCAACTGAGCAACACTCCATTCACATTAAAGAGAATTGTGGGTTCAATGCTTTCAGCTCTTGGTGACAACAACCAAACCAGTCAAGCACTCATCAATCACTTTGGCTACAACAAAGAACTCCGCCCTGTTTCAACAGTTCCTTTCTCTTCTTCAAGAAAACTCAGCGCTGTCACTTTTGAAAATGCAGGAACATACATCATGGGTGCACCTGAATTTGTCATGCCAAGTGGTCTTGACGAAAAAACACAAAACATGATTGAGCAATACGCAAAAGATGGCTACAGAGTTCTCTTGCTTGCTCACTCAAACGCAAACATCATCAAAGACAACCCACCATCAAACAGAACACCTGTTGCAATCATGATTCTTGAAGACAGAATCAGGGACGACGCAGTCGAAACAATTTCTTGGTTCAAAAAGAATGGTGTAAAGGTGAAAATCATTTCGGGAGACAACCCACTCACTGTTGCAGAAATTGCAAAACGCGTTGGCGTTGACAACACAGAAGCTCTCATCAACCTTGAGGGCATGAATGAAAAACAAGTAATTGCCGCCGCCGCAAAATACACAGTCTTTGGAAGAGTTACACCAGAACAAAAAGCAATTCTCGTGAAAGCCCTCAAGGCTCTTGGAAACACCGTTGCGATGACTGGAGACGGTGTCAATGACATCTTGGCACTCAAAGAAGCTGACTGTTCAATTGCAATGGCAAGCGGAAACGAAGCCGTTCGCTCAGTGTCTCACATGGTTCTCATGAATTCAGACTTTTCAAGCATGCCAGAAACAGTCATTGAGGGTCGAAGAGTAATCAACAACGTTCAAAAAGCGAGCTCTCTCTTCTTCATGAAAACATTGTTCTCAGTGGTGTTCTCCGTTCTCACACTTCTTTTCAGAATTCCTTATCCACTTGAACCAGTTCAACTTTTGATGCTTGAATTCTTCGTGATCGGCATTCCAAGCTTCTTCCTTGCGTTCCTTCCAAATGACAAACCAATTGAAGGAAAATTCATCTACAACCTTCTCAAAAACTCACTTCCTGGAGCTGTAACACTCATTGTGAGCGCGATTGCCGTTTATCTCTTCATCTACTTCACAGAAGGCGTGCTTACTGGGACAGAAGCAATCGATGACACAATTTCAACAATGATCTCACTTGTTGCAACATTCACTGGACTTGGACTTCTTTTCAGACTTTGCAAACCAATCAATGCACTCACGGGAACGCTTTATGGCGGAATGCTGACAGCAATCTTGATTTGCATCATTTTCTTCCCAAGTTTCTTCCAGCTTGTGGGCGTGGGGATCACAAACACTCTTTGGGTCATCATTCTTTCAATCCTTGCCCCAACAATGATCAACACATTCTACAAACTGTTTGCAAAAATAAAATTGTAAGAAACAACAAACAAAAAAGCCATTACCAATCGGTGATGGCTTTTTGTTTGTGCTAATACAAATTATTAACTTCACATGTCACATTATATTCGATTGTTCCAACATAACCATTGTCGCCCATCAGAGAATGATGAGCATCCCAAATGGAATCATGCTTTTTGTTCAAATTGTCAGCCGCTTTAAAAATATCAAATCCCAAATCTTGAGTTTCCTTGCAAAGCTTTTCAATTGCATTCACAATATAATTTGAAATTTCTTTTTTGTACTTCTCAATTGACTTGTTTCCTTCCTCATAAAACAGCCCATTGTTGCCTTGATGAGAGTCTGTAATTTCATAAATTCTTGCACCGTCAATGGTGACATGAATGTTCACGACCGGCTTGTTATCTTTGAATTCATAATTATATTTTATGTATTTTCGACGAAGATTAAGTCCAAGCTGAACCTCGTCATAATCGTCATTGATAAATGAAAAAGAAATGTCACCATAGTACGATTCCGGCAATGAAAGATAATAACCCAAAAGGTTTTCTTTGTCTGTGATTTTTGAAATCAAGTTGCCATCTCTAAAAAGATAAATATCATTCAAAAAGTCAATTCTTGCCTGCCCTTTCCCGGCATCGCTTCCACCTTGTGATCCGCCCTGAGATTGACCGCTTTGCTCAGAAGAACTTGACTCTCCCGCCCCCTCGGATCCACCAGAAACACCTCCAGAAGATGACAAACTCACTCCGCCCGAGTTCTCTCCATTTCCAGATGATAAGCCTGATGATTGTTGTTCGTTCTCATTTTGAATGTTGATCCCACTCAAAACCAAACTCTTTGAAAGTCCAAAAGCACTGTCATAAATTTCCACAACAGGAATCATCACACCATTGATGTTTTGTTCTTTGTCAATAAATAGTCGCTGCATCGACACTGCAACTGTCATGTCAAGATCTTTTGTTTTTTGAATCATGTCTTTTGCATTTCCGTCTGTCACAAGCACCAGAATGTTGTCAGCAAGCTTTTCACTTCTGTTGAAATAATCCAGTTGACTGATAATATTCTCCTTGATCACCCCTTCTCCAAGAATCACAAAATTGGTGTGAGAAAGAGCATCAGTTTTGCCAATTTTATATGCAATCTTGTTGATGCAATCAGCAATAGATTTTCCCTTTTCACTAATAAAGTCAATTTTTGCCTCGCCAGAGCCTCCTTGAATTGATGGTGATGGAATCACTGCTTGAGCTGTCACCTCATAATCGCTTTCTGTTTTGTCAACAGCAAAACCAGTGATGATCACTCGCATTGTGAGCTTTGCGTGATTGGACAAACTTTGCGGAAAAAAGAAACACAAAACAATAAGAACAATCATGAAACCATAACGATTAATCAGCTTCATAACTTCACCTCCTGTTCCAGTCTCTTAAATTTTTCCAAACTCTTGTTTGTGTCTTGACGCTTGGAAAATTTCCGAGCAAAAAGCAACAACACAAATGGCAAAACATATTGAACAACAATCCCATAAATCGGACCAACTGTGATGAGCACTCTGAAAATATCAAGCTTGCTCTTCACAATGAAATTTGTGTTTAAATAAAGTGCAAATAAAATAATATAAATTATCATGTTAAATTTCTTTGGTTTGAACACTTCTTTGAAACAGTACGCACTGCAATAGACAAAAATTCCAGCAGTGAGAATTGTTGCCAGCTCTGCAAATAAAATAAAAAACCAATCAATTCGCCCGATATCAAGTGACAAAAGAGCAAATTGACTAACTTTTGTGAGCCAGTTGCGCTTGAGTGGAGTAATTTGACCATAAATCCCATAAAATACGACATAAGAGAACACAACAAACAAAGAACTCAAGAAAAATGAAAGCTTGATTGCACTCCACTTTTTGTTTTCTTGATCCTTGATCTTCCCCATCAAAACATAAAGCACTGTGAAATTTCCAAACCAAAGTGTGGATTTAAAAACTCCTTCTGCAACCGATCCCAAAACGGTTTCCGTAATCGGCAAAATTTCAGTCAAATCAGTCGTTGAAACTCCAAGGATCAAAAGTCCCACAACGCCAATGGCAATG
>JAFTJJ010000128.1 GCA_017456465.1 Clostridia bacterium
AACTTATGGTTGTCAAATGAATGTTCACGAATCTGAAAAGCTTGCGGGCATTCTCGAAAAACTTGGATACAAACCAGCCAGTTCAATGTTTGAAAGTGACATTGTTGTTTTCAATACATGCTGCATCAGGGAAAGTGCTGAGCAAAAAATTTTTGGGAATATTGGTGAACTTAAAAAAACAAAAATGCAAAACAAAAACATGATTGTTGCGGTTTGTGGGTGCATGAGTCAACAAAAGGGTTATGATGAAATATTGGCAAAGAAGTTTCCTTTTATTGACATCATTTTTGGCACGCACAACTTGTCGAAGTTTGAGGATTTTGTTAAGCTTCGCAAAAAGACAAAAAAGCGTGTTGTTTCAATTGATGAGACCGAAGACATCAAAGACCGAGATTCAATGGAAAAGGTGAGAACAAGTGGTGTGAATGCATGGGTCAACATCATGTATGGTTGCAACAACTTTTGCACTTATTGCATTGTGCCTTATGTGAGAGGCAGAGAGGTTTCAAGGCCAATGTCTGATGTCGTGAAGGAAGTGAAGTCTCTCCTTGAAAGTGGCTACAAACAAATCACTCTTCTTGGTCAGAATGTCAACTCTTATGGCAATGATGTCGAAGATTCAACAATGACCTTTGCAAATCTGCTTGGGGAGCTTGACAAACTTGATTTTGATTTCAGACTCAGGTTCATGACATCGCATCCAAAGGATTTGTCATCTGATGTGATTGATGTGATTGCTTCGTCAAAGCATATTTCGCATTATATTCATTTGCCTTTTCAATCAGGAAGCAACAAGATTCTTTCAGCAATGAACAGAAGATACACAAAAGAAAAATATCTTGCAACAATTGATGAAATCAAAGCAAAAATTCCAGATGTCCAATTTTCATCAGACATTATTGTTGGATTTCCGGGTGAAACTGAAGAAGATTTTCTCCAAACTCTTGATGTTGTGAAGAAGGTTGGATTTGAACAACTGTTCATGTTTATGTATTCAAAGAGAAAGGGAACAGTTGCTGAAAAAATGGACGGACACATTGACATCAGTGTGAAAAAGGAAAGGCTTTCAAGACTGATTGAGCTTGAAAGAGAAATTTCATCTGGGATTTCTGAGACATTTGTTGGCAAAACTCTCAGAGTTCTGGTTGAAGAAGCAAGCCCAAAAAAGCAAGGTTTTTTGGTTGGGTCAATCGATCAAGGCAAGGCAATCAATTTTGAAGGAAATCCAGATTTGATTGGACAATTTGTTGATGTGAAAGTAACAAAAGCAAAACTCACAAGTTTGTTTGGTGAGATTGTAAGAGGTGAAGAGTAAATGGCAATATCAGAAGAAAAGAAAAATCAAATGACTCCAATGATGAAGCATTATGTGAGTTTGAAGCAAACGGACTATAAAGACGAAATTCTTTTTTATCGTCTGGGCGATTTTTATGAGATGTTTTTTGATGATGCAATCACTTGTGCAAGGGAGCTTGAAATCACTCTGACTGGAAAGGATTGTGGACTTGAAGAGCGTGCTCCAATGTGTGGAATTCCTCATCATGCAGCAGAAGGTTACATTGCAAAACTCATTGAAAAGGGGTACCGTGTTGCAATTTGTGAACAGATTTCTGATCCAAAACTTGCAAAAGGAAAAACTCTTGTTGAAAGAGCAGTGACAAAAGTGATCACGCCTGGAACGGCACTTGAAGATGAAGTTTTGGTTCCAGCAAAAAACAACTATTTGCTTTGTGTGTCTTCAAACAAATCAAAGGATGCTTTTGGAATTGCGTGGACAGACATTTCAACCGGAGCGCTTGAGATGTGTGAAGTCAAGGGTGACAAAGCAATCAAACTCCTTGATGATGTTTTGACACGAGTTGCGCCAAGTGAAATTATTGCAACACGTGATTTGAAATTTGCGATTGAGGATGAACTTGCATGCATCAGAGTTGGTGTCGTTCCAAAAATTTATCCTTTTGACGGGGCTGGAGTGACATTTGACAAGTCAGAAAGGCTTGTGAAATCTCAATTTTCAATTTCATCACTTGCAGTGTTTGATGCGATTGGTTACACACTTGGAATTCAAGCGGTTGGAGGACTTCTTTCATATCTTCAAGCAACACAAATGCGAGTTGTAAGCAACATCAAAAAGCTAACTGTTGTCAAGGATGAAGCATATGTTCACTTGGATGTGAACACAAGAAGAAACCTTGAACTTACTCAAAGCATGGGGTATCGAAAAAATCAAGGACGTCTTTTGTATCTTCTTGACAACACTCAAACACCAATGGGGTCAAGAAAAATTCGTGGATTTATTGAAAAACCACTGAGAAATGAAGAT
>JAFTJJ010000129.1 GCA_017456465.1 Clostridia bacterium
CACCATCACCCAAATTTGTGCCTTTGATTTTATATGCGGCTTTTTCTTTTGGCCTGCTTGCCTTGTCCTTTTCATAATATTTCAAAAAACTGTCTTCGATCTCTTCTTTTCTTGGCATGTCTTTGCAACTGAGTATTGTTCCATCGTCAGTTATTTCATGTCCCAAAAGCTCAAAATATCGCCCCAAGAGCGAATTTAAAAACATTAAAGATCCACGACCATCGGCAAGAGCATGAAAACATTCAAAACAAATTTTGAAATCATCATAAATCACACGAATCAAATTCGCGTTGGTGTCCGAAAGATCAAATTTTTGACAAGGAAAATCATTGTCCTTGACAGGAACAAGTTTTCTTGGTGCTCTTTCGAAATAGTTCCAAAACAAACCACGCTTTAAACAAACATTAAATGATGGAAATCTTGGCAAGATGTCTTCAACAGCTTTTGCAAGAACTTTTGCATCAACTTTTTCATATGTTACAGCTGAAATCCTGTAAACAAAATTCCAGTGCCTTCTTTCTGCCGATGGATAAATTGTCCCAGCATTGTCAAGCCTGAGCCAAGGTGGAGTTTTTTGCTTTTTGTAAAGAGCACTCATTCTTTTGTCATACTCCGCAGCTTCAGCCTTCTCTTTTTCTTTGCGCTCTTTTGTTATTTGTCTAATTATTGCAAGCTTTTTGAAATAATTGATTTTTTTTGTTTCTTCAAGATTTTTTTGCTTGAGTTTTTCTTGTTTTATTTCTTGATTTTTTTTCTGTTTTTCAGCAAGTTTTGCTGCCTTTTTATTCGCCTTTTCTTGTTTATTGATGGCTTTTTGCTTTTTTTTGATGGCCTTTTTGCAATTTTTTTCCTCAACAACAAAAGCCTGACCTTGAGACTCCTCGATTTTCATTTGAGAAACATGCTCTTTTTTCATAAAATTAAAGATAATCCCACCTTTCCTTTTACTTTGTAAATAATTATAACATGAAATTATTTCGATTTCATATTAATTTTGGGTGATATTTTACAAATAATAAAATAAAAACACACAATTTTAATGTTTTGCGTGTTTTTCATGTTAAATAATTGATTTTTTTCATTTGGATAACTCTTTTAAACGAAAAAAAAATTCAGGCCACATAACCTGAATTTTTTTGTTGATTTCAAAATTAAACCAATTCAACAATGCACATTTGAGCGTTGTCGCCTCTTCTGAGAGTTGTTTTGATAATTCTTGTGTATCCACCAGCATTACCTTTTTCTTCTGCTCTTTGAACATACTTTGGAGCAAGTTCATCAAACATTTTCTCAATGAGAGGATTTTTGATACCTTGAGTTCTAGCAGCAAAAGCAGCTTTCTTTTCGCCCTTAACTCTTTGTTCTTGTCTGTCTTCAAGCATTGAAAGAAGGCGTCTTCTTGCGTTAAGCTTTTTTGCACCATCTTTGTTCACTGTCACAGTCTTTTCTTTGCCTTTTTCGTCAACTGTTTTCTTTTCTGCAGTCACAACATCAGCATAACCTTTGATTGCGATTGTGAGGCATTTTTCGGCGTATTTAGCGGCTTCTTTTGCACGGTCAAGAGTAGTTTCAATTCTTCCATACCAAAGAAGGTCTGTAGCAAGGTTTGCAACCATAGCAAGTCTTTGGTCGGTTGGTCTTCCAAGTTTCTTTGTACTCATGATTTTTTCTCCTTATTCTTCTCTAGCCTTGAGGCTAAGTCCTAAACTCTCTAATTTGTGAATAACTTCATCAAGAGATTTTCTACCAAGATTCTTAACTTTGAGCATATCATCTTCGCTCTTTTTGATAAGATCTTCAACAGTGTTGATTCCTGCACGTTTCAAACAGTTATATGAACGAACTGAAAGATCCATGTCTTCAATGCTCATTGACATCAATTTGTGAACCTTGTCTTCTTCACGGCTCACAAGAATTGAAGTGTTTGCCATTGAATCAACAAGTTCAACAAACAATCCAATGTGTTCATTCAAAAGTTTTGCTGACAAACTAATTGCTTCTTTTGCCAAAACTGTGCCATTTGTTGTCACTTCAAGAATGAGCTTATCAAAGTCAGTGTTTTGTCCAACACGAGTGTTTTCAACTGTGTAAGATGCTGATCTCACTGGAGTGAAAATACTGTCGATTGGAATGTAGCCAACAGGAAGTGACACATCTTTGTTCTTGTCAGAAGAAACATATCCTCTGCCACGACCAACCATGATTTCCATGTCAAGTTCGCCATCAGCCTCAAGAGTGCAGATGTACAAATCTGGGTTCAACACTCTCACTTCGTCATCTGGAGCAATGTCAGCAGCAGTAACCACGCATGGTCCTTTTGCTTTGAGTGAAATTACTTTCTTGAAGGCAGCATCAGTGCTCATTGTTTTCACTGCAAGGCTCTTCATGTTGAGAACAATTTCAGTCACGTCTTCTTTTGAACCCTTGAGTGTTGAGAATTCATGTTGAACGCCCTCGATTTTAATATTTGTCACAGCTGCACCAGGAAGGCTTGACAAGAGAACACGACGAAGTGCGTTTCCGATTGTCACACCAAATCCCCTCTCAAGTGGCTCAAGCACGAATTTTGCATAGCCACCATTGCCTTCTTCAATGCAATCAATTCTTGGTCTTTCAATTTCTAACATAACATAATCTCCTAAAAGTTATTATTTAGAGTAAAGCTCGATAATCAAGTGTTCCTCAATGTTGAGGTCAATGTCATCTCTTTGTGGAAGAGCAACAACTTTTCCAGTAAGTTTTGCTGGATCAAACTCAAGCCACTTTGGAGCAACAACTCTTGTTTCCTTTACAGCAACAAAAGGAGCTTTCTTTTGTTTGTTTTCCTTTACAGAAATTACATCACCAACTTTAACTTCAAAAGATGGAATGTTAACTCTCTTTCCATTAACACAAATGTGTCCATGGTTAACAAGTTGACGAGAAGAAGCACGAGAAGCTCCCATTCCCATTCCGTAAACCACGTTGTCAAGTCTGCGTTCAAGAAGGCTGAGCATGTTTTCACCAGTCTTGCCTTTCATTCTTTCAGCTTCTTCATAGTAACCATGGAATTGTTTTTCGAGGAGTCCATATGCTCTCTTAACTTTTTGTTTTTCTCTGAGCTGAGTCAAATACTCAGTAGGCTTCTTTCTTGTGTTTGGATGCATTCCAGGGATAACTGGTCTTCTTTCCATAGCACATTTCTTTGAAAGACATCTTTCACCCTTCAAAAAGAGTTTTGCGCCTTCTCTTCTGCACAATCTGCAGTCTGCATCAATATACTTTGCCATTGTTTTCTCCTTTCACTATACTCTTCTACGCTTAGGTGGACGACAACCATTGTGAGGAATAGGAGAAACATCACGAATGAGTGTTACTTCTACGTCAGCAGTTGCAAGAGAACGAATTGCTTGCTCTCTTCCGTTGCCAGGTCCCTTAACATAAACTTCGACTGATTTGATTCCGTAATCTTTTGCGATCTTGATTGCTTTTTCAGCAGCTTGACCTGCAGCAAAAGGTGTACTTTTTCTACTTCCCTTGTAACCAAGAGCTCCGGCTGAACAAGCAGCAAGAGTGTTACCAGCTACATCAGTAACAGTTACAATAGTGTTGTTGAATGAAGATTGAATATGAACAATACCTTTGTCCACATTAGTGGTAATTTTACGTTTCTTAGTTGATTTCTTAACTGTTGCCATATTTCTTCTCCTTATTTCTTCTTCACAGAGCTTCCACGTGGGCCTTTTCTTGTTCTTGCATTAGAACGAGTGCTTTGTCCACGAACAGGAAGTCCTTTTCTGTGTCTAACACCGCGATAACTTCCGATTTCCATGAGAGCTTTGATGTTCAAAGCCACATCACGACGAAGGTCACCTTCAGTTGTTACATTTTTATCCATGTATTCACGGATTTTGTTGATATCATTCTCGGTAAGATCCTTAACTCTTGTGCTTGGATCAATTTTTGTAGCTTCGAGAATTTTGTTGGAAGTAACTCTTCCAATTCCGTAGATATAAGTAAGACCTATTTCTACGCGCTTTTCATTTGGTAAATCCACACCAGCAATACGTGCCATTATTATCCTCCATTGAGATATGTTTTTATTATTTAATATTTTTTATTTTTCGCCTTAAACTAATTTGCAAAAATATAACCACAAGAGTCTCCATTTGCCGCGGGTGACTCTCGATTATTTTCAAATTTATTAACCCTGAACTTGTTTGTGTTTAGGATTCTTACTGCAGATAACTCTGAGTTTGCCTTCGCGCTTAATAACTTTGCAACTGTCACACATAGGCTTTACACTTGGTCTAACTTTCATTTTTCTTTTCTCCTATTTTTCCTTAAGATTTTTTATTTGCTTCTCCAAATAATTCTGCCTCTAGTAAGGTCATATGGGCTCATTTCAAGCTTTACTGTATCCCCTTCATAAACATGAATAAAGTTCTTCCAAAGTTTTCCAGAAAGGTATGCAGTCACCACGTGACCGCCAGCAAGTTGAACTTTGAATGTTGCCCCAGGCATTGCTTCAATAACTACGCCTTCAGTTTCAATTACATCATCCTTACTCAAAACTATTCTGCCTCCAATTTACGCGTCAAGATCGCCCTGCCCTCTGGTGAAACTTGAGTTAAAATTTCACACCCAGACTCAGTGATCAAAACGGTATTTTCATAATGCGCACTTGGGAGTCCGTCGCGCGTGCGGTGATCCCATCCGTTGATTCGAACTTCATGAGACCCCATATTGATCATCGGCTCGATTGCAATTGTGTTGCCACTTTTGAGTTTCAAGCCTGTTCCAGCCATTCCATAATTTGGAACTGATGGATCTTCGTGCATTTGCCTGCCAATTCCATGCCCTACAAAATCACGAACAACACCATAACCAAATTTTTCTGCATATGTCTGGATTCTTGATCCAATATCTCCAAGCCTGCTGCCTTCTTTGAGACCTTTGATCCCCTCAAAGAAACTAGCTTTTGTCACATCGATTAGTTTTTGTTTTTCAGGACTAATTTTGCCAATAGCAATCGTCCTTGCAGCATCACCGTGCCATCCTTTAAAGATTGCTCCACAGTCAATGCTCAAAATTTGACCTTCTTCAAGTGGTTTGTCACTTGGAAAGCCATGAACAACAACGTCATCCACAGATGCACAAATAGTTCCAGGGAAACCTTGATAGTGCAAAAATGATGGTTTTGCTCCTCTACTAATTATATAATCATGAGCGATTTTGTCAAGTGCTTTGGTTGAAATTCCAGGTTTTGCATGAGCTTCAAGGAGTTCAAGCGTTTCTGCAACAATACTTCCAGCAACTCTCATCAAATCGATCTGTTCTTGGTTTTTTACTGTAATCATTAGTTTATACCCAAAGCATCAAAAGCTTGTTTTTTCACTTCTTCTGACTCTGAACTTTTGATTTCAATAACTTTTCCAAGTTTTTTGTAGTGATCAATAACGGGTTCAGTTTCTTCAACAAACAGGTTATACCTTTTTGTTATTGTTTCCTCGTTGTCATCACTTCTTGTGATATATTCTGCTCCACACTTGGCGCAGTGAACACTGTCTCCACCCCATGATGTGTTGTAGATATATTTACATTTTGGACAAACACGTCGTCCAAGCAATCTTTCAAGTATTACATCAAGTCCAATTTCAATATCAATCACATAATCAATATCTGTGTAAGACTCAAGAAGCTTTACTTGTTCAAGATTTCTTGGGAACCCGTCCAAGATGTAACCATTCTTGGCATCAGGTTCCTGTAATCTTTTCTTTAACATTTCAAACACAACTTCTGTCGGAACCAATGCACCTCTGTCCATAAAACTTTTTGCCTGGATTCCTTCTTCTGTTTGATTTGCTATTGCATCTCTCAAGAGATCTCCAGTTGAAATTGTTGGGATTCCCAACTTTTCTTTAAGTGGAACTGAAAGAGTTCCCTTTCCAGCACCAGGTGCTCCGATCAAAATAAGTTTCATAAATTTCTCCCTAAATTTATTTATTATTAAAGAATGTTTTTATG
>JAFTJJ010000130.1 GCA_017456465.1 Clostridia bacterium
AAATGAAGATGAAATCAATGCAAGGCTTGATGCTGTTGCTGAACTTGTGGATGACATTGTGATGCGTGAAGAACTCAAAACTGTTCTTTCTTTTGTTCAAGACATCGAAAGAAAGTGCAGCAAGATTTCCGCTGGAACAATTAATCCCAAAGAATGTCTTGCGCTTGCTGACACACTTTCAAAATTTCCGGACATAAAAACGCTTCTTTATAATGCAAGTTCAAAAAAGCTTTGCGATCTGAATGGAAGGATTTTTGAATTTTTTGATGTTGTTGATTTGATCAATCGTGCAATTGCACCAGATGCATCAACAATTATGAAAGATGGTGGATACATCAAAGAAGGTTTTTCGTCAGAGCTTGACATTGCAAGAATGGCAGGAACAAATGGACTTGAATGGCTTGCTGAATTTGAACAAAAAGAAAAAGAAAGAACTGGAATCAAAAATCTCAAAATCAAATTCAACAAAGTGTTTGGTTATTACATTGAAGTTACATCTTCACAACTTTCGCTTGTTCCAGATGATTACATTCAAAAACAAGTCACAACAACATGTGAAAGGTTCATCACTCCTGAGCTCAAAGACATGGAATACAAAATCTTGCACAGTCAAGAAGAGTCTCTTGTGATTGAAAGCAAACTTTATGCAGAGATCAAGGAGCATCTTGCTGGATTCATTGGTGAAATGCTTGAAAGCGCAGATGCAATTGCTGAACTTGATGTCCTTTTGTCATTTGCAATTGTGAGCAACAAAAACAATTATGTGAGGCCAACAATAAATTCGAGTGTGAATTGCATCAACATTTCAAACGGTCGTCACCCTGTGGTTGAGAGTTTGATTGACGGCGGTACATTTTCACCAAATGACACAAATCTTGATTCAGATGAAAACAGAACAATGCTCATCACAGGTCCAAATATGGCGGGAAAGAGCACATATATGAGGCAGGTTGCAATCATTACCCTCATGGCTCACATGGGATGTTTTGTGCCAGCGGATTCTGCTGAAATTGCGATCACTGACAGGGTGTTCACAAGAGTTGGGGCAAGCGATGATCTTGCGTTTGGTCAAAGTACTTTCATGGTTGAAATGATTGAAGTTGCAAACATTGTTCAAAATGCAACAGACAAATCACTCATCATTCTTGATGAAGTTGGAAGAGGCACATCAACTTATGATGGACTTTCAATCGCTTGGGCGATCATGGAATATCTTTCAAAACATTTGAAAGCAAAGACGCTTTTTGCAACGCATTATCACGAACTCTGTGATCTTGAAGGCAAGGTGGATGGTGTGAAGAACTATAGGGTTATGGTCAAGGAATTTGGTGGTTCGGTCATCTTCCTTCACAAAATTGCAAGAGGAAGCGCAAACAGAAGTTTTGGAATTGAGGTTGCGGGACTTGCAGGTCTTCCAGAAGAACTCATCACAAGAGCAAAAGAAATTCTTGCACATGTTGAGTCTGGTCAAAAAGGTTTTGGGAAAAATGGCGAGAACCAATCAAAACCACAGGCAAACTTCAATTATGATGAAGTAATCAACATTTTGAAAGAAATGGACATGAACACAATTTCACCGATTATGGCTTTTGGAACTCTTCAAAATTTGGTGGACAAAGTTAAGAAATAAGGAGGGGCGTTATGGCAAAAATTAATGTACTGGACAGTTCGATTTATAACAGAATTGCAGCGGGTGAGGTTGTTGAGCGTCCAGCGTCTGTTGTGAAAGAGCTGGTTGAGAACTCAATTGACGCAGGGGCGACGAGCATTATTGTTGAAATTGAATATGGTGGCATCAGGAAAATCAAAATTGTGGACAATGGCTGTGGCGTTGAAAAGGAATACATGCGTGAGGCTTTCATGCCACATGCAACATCAAAAATTTCTTCAGCTGATGATCTTGATTCAATCATGACTCTTGGTTTCCGCGGAGAAGCGCTCGCTTCGATTGCATCAGTTTGTCATGTGACAATGACATCAAAAACAAGAGATGCAGAACTTGGATCTTTCATTGAAATTGAAGCTGGAAAGATTCTCAAGATGTCAGAAACTGGAGCGAGAGACGGAACAACAATGGTTGTGTCAGATCTGTTTTTCAATGTTCCTGCAAGAGCAAAGTTTTTGAAAAAACCAAAGAGTGAGGAACAAGAGGTCACAAATCTTGTGTCTCGTCTCATGCTTGCAAATCCACAAATTTCTTTCAGATATATTGTTGATGGGAAAACAATTTTTGTGACATCAGGAAAAACGCTCAAAGAAGCGATGTTTGGGGTTTATGGAAAGGAAGTTCTCACTGAAACGCTTGAAGTGAAACTTGCACGAGATGGTGTCAAACTGTGGGGATTTGTCGGAAGACCAAGTTTTTCAAAGCCAAACAGAACATATCAAACACTTATGGTCAACGGCAGATATGTCACTGATCAAATGGTGAGCTTGGCTGTTATGAACGCATATGGTGACATGCTCATGAAAAGGAAATATCCATTCTTTGTTTTGAATCTTGAACTTCCCTTCACTGATGTTGATGCCAATGTTCACCCAAACAAAAGAGAAGTTCGATTTGCTTATGGTCAAAAAATTTATTCTCTTGTGTTTGAGGCTGTGTCAAGGGCTCTTCATGACATGGATTATGTTGCAAGTGTTGCTCGCGGTGGTCTTGATGAAGATGAAGCCTCAGTGAAGGAAGAGATCAAAGCAAGCATTTATAAGGCTGCTGGCGACAACTCAGAAATTAAAATTTCACTTCCAAAAATAACAGTTCCAAACACCGAACCAAAGTCAGCACCAAAGATTGACAAGGCTGGTGTGAATTTGAGCATGTTTGCGTCATCTTTTTCAAGTTCAAAGTTTAAGGGCATTCAAGATGACGATGAAAAAGAAGTTGCTTTGCTCAAGAACAATGTTGTGGCATATGAGGCGGGTGGAACAAAAGAAAAAGAAAGAGAAAACAGTGGTTTTGGACTTGGTTCAAAGCTTATGGATGGGCTTGGAACAAAAATGTCAGGTCAGGTTCAAAACACCCCAGAGCAAGGATTGAATTCTCAACAAGAGAATAAGTCACAAGCCATGGTTGAAACAATTTCAAGAGGAACAACAAAGCTTGTTGGTAAGGCATTCAACACTTATTTGATTGTTGAGATTGATGATGACATCTTTTTCATTGATCAACATGCAGCCCATGAAAGAATTTTGTATGAAAAATTCAAAAGACAAGTTGACGCGGGTGCTGTTGCAATTCAGCCACTTTTGCTTCCTTTTGTTTTGAATTTATCATCAAATGAAGCTGAAATTTTGGAAATTAATCTTGAAACGATGAGGGAAATTGGATTTGAAATTGACGAATTTGGAAACTCTTCATTCAAGGTTTCCGCAATTCCATCAATTCTCTCAGACATAAATTTTGATGAGTTTTTCTTTGGGTTCTTGTCAGAAACAAAGCAACAGTTTTCGAAGTCAGATCTTATCAAAGAGAAGCTTATGCAGCATTCATGCAAAAGTGCGATCAAGGGGGGAAATGACATCACAATTTCTGAAATTGACAAGCTTTTTGAAAATATGAGTGCAGAAAAAATTCCACTATTTTGTCCTCATGGCAGACCAATTGCAGTTAGAGTCAAGAAAACTGAAGTTGAAAAGTGGTTCAAAAGGATAGTTTAAAAATTTGGAAAAACAAAACAAACAAAAACTTATAATTATTACTGGTCCAACAAGTGTGGGAAAGACTGCACTTGGAGTTTGTTTGGCAAAAAAAATTGATGGAGAAGTCATCAGTGCAGATTCCATTCAAGTTTACCGTGGTTTTGACATTGGGTCTGCCAAGGTGACAAGTGAGGAAATGCAAGGTGTTCCTCATCATTTGATTGACATCAAAGACCCATCTGAAGAGTATTCAGCCGGTGATTTTGCAGAACACGCAAAGATGAAGATCGAGGAAATCAATGACAAGGGGAAAATTCCAATTGTTGTTGGTGGCACAGGGCTTTATATTTCAGCACTCCTGTTCCCGTTTGATTCAGATTGCACAAGGGATGATGAATTTAGGCTTAAACTTGAAAAAATTGCAGAAAAAGATGGCTCTGCCAAGCTCCATGAGATGCTTGAAGAAATTGATCCAGAATCGGCAAAAGCAATTCATCCAAATCAAACGGTGAGAATTGTGAGAGCTCTTGAAATTTTTAAGCTCACGGGCAAGAAAAAAAGTGAGCTTGAACGAAAAACGAATCAGTCAGTGTTTGATTATCTATTGATCGTTCTTTCAAGAGACCGAAAAGAGGTTTATGAGGGGATTGAAAAGAGAGTTGAGCAAATGATCAAAAGTGGTCTTGTGGAAGAAGTGAAGGGGCTGCTTTCTTCTGGTGTGAGTCCAAATGCGCCAGCGATGAAGGGGATTGGATACAAGGAAATTTTACCGCATGTTTTGGATGGTGAACCACTTGAAACATGTGTTGATCTTTTGAAACAACACACAAGAAATTATGCAAAACGCCAACTCACATACTTCAAAAAAATGGACAAAGCGGTGTTTGTTGAGTACAATGATGTTGAAAAAATTCAAAAAAAGGTTAAAGATTTTTTAAGGAGATAAGAAAATGGAAGAACAAAAAGCAATTGAGCTTGTGAAGAGTGCGGAGTGTGAACTTTCTGAGCTTTTCGCACAAATTGACGATGTGGTGCTTTTCAATCAAAAGAAAGTGCTTGATGCATTCAGAGAATGTGAAGTGGCGCTTCGCCATATGCAAGGATCATCTGGATATGGTTATGAAGACATCGGTCGTCCAAAACTTTCTGAAGTTTTTGCAAAAATCATGAGGGCGGAGGATGCAGTGGTGAGCCCGCTCATCACTTGTGGAACTCATGCGATTGCAGCATGTTTGTTTGGAATATTGAGACCCGGTGATTTGATGCTTGCTGTTTCCGGTGATCCATATGACACACTTCTTGACTGCATTCACGGTGAAAATATTGGTTCTCTCAAGGATTATGGCATTTCTTATGACAAGGTTGAGATGATTGGTGATGACTTTGATGAACATTCAATCATGAAAAAACTTGAAACTTGCAATCCAAAACTTATTTTGATTCAAAGGTCAAGAGGATATTCTGAAAGACAGGCATTGAGTGTTGAAAAAATTGCTGCAATCATTGCAAAAATCAGAGAGGTTAACAAGACTGCTTGCATTTTTGTTGACAACTGTTATGGAGAGTTTGTTCAGACCCTTGAGCCAACAGAGGTTGGTGCTGATCTTATGGCAGGATCACTCATCAAAAACCCTGGTGGTGGACTTGCTCCAACTGGGGGCTATGTGGCCGGCAAGAAAAAGTATGTTGATTTGGTCGCAAGAAGGCTCACAACGCCAACATTGGGAAGTGAAGTTGGATCATACAATGCAAGTTACACACCATTTTTTCAAGGATTGTTTGTTGCTCCTCATGTTGTTGGTGGGGCGCTCAAGGGCAGCGCACTCATTGGCAAAGTTGCTGAAAAGCTTGGTTTTAAGTGCTATCCAGATTCGAGCAAATATCCATATGACATCATCAGAAACATCATTTTTGACAACCCAGATGACTTGATTCAAATGGCAAGGCTTGTGCAATCATATTCACCGATTGACAGCAATGTTGTGCCTTTCCCTTGGGATATGCCGGGTTACACCAGTCAAGTCATTATGGCTGCAGGAACTTTTGTTCAAGGTGGATCAATTGAGTTTTCATGCGATGCACCAATCAGAGCGCCTTACACACTTTACATCCAAGGCGGCATAACTTATGAACATGTCAAACTATTTGCGATCGAATTTGTGAAAGCAAAAGGTTAAAAAATAAAAATCACGGATGTTTTCCGTGATTTTTTTGTGGGTGAATTATTATAATAATAATTTAAAATTTCATCTCAAGTCCTGCGAGTTTTGAAATGAGGTTTGTGTATTTGAGGGCGCTTACTGGTTGTTTGTTTTTTGTTCTGAAAACCCTTCCATCTTTCACAGAGAATTGAAGCCCGTTCATTCCTTCAATTCCGTAGCCATCAATCATGTCGAGTGGGAGTGTGAAACTTTCTGACTTTTTGTCTTTGCTCACAAATTCGAGGCGGGTTGTATAAAGTGCAAGATCAAACATTCCGAGGCTCTTGTTTTTGAAATTATTTTGTTTTACAAAAACTTCAAAGTTTTCGTCAGAAGTGATGATGTCGCATTCGCTTGTGTCTGAAAAATCAAGTGAATCAATGTGTTCTTTGAGCCACTTGTCATATTTGTCAAGGCGCATAAATGGTCCGCCATCGAGATAACCATATGGCGTGAATTCTGCGTGATAATCGCACACCTTGCATTTGACCATATTGCATTCACCAACAAGTGATGACATGGATTTGCATTCTGGACAAACATACATGAATGATTCAATG
Organism: Clostridia bacterium; assembly: GCA_017456465.1. Lineage (GTDB taxonomy): Bacteria > Bacillota > Clostridia > Christensenellales > UBA1242 > RGIG3872. The sequence goes on from JAFTJJ010000130.1 coordinate 6,401, forward strand.
TTTTCAGCCAAGTTTTTCCCGACATATTCACGGCCTTCTGCTGACTGAATGTCATATGCATTGACATGAAGGTTTGTTTTGATGATTTCAAACAGTTCATCATTTGTTAAATTTTGATAATCTTCTGGTTGAAGTATTTTTTTGATTTTTCCACGAACCTCACCCAATCTCTTTTCTTTTGACCAACGGGGTGATGAAAAATAGCCGCCTTCGATGTTGTAAATCACAAGAGGCACACCAAGTTTTTTGACAAGTTTCGCGATTGATGGTTTCATGTGGCTCATGTCACCAGAGAAAGATTTGTTGCCTTCTGGGAAAATTCCAACAGCTCCGCCTGCTTTTGTGATTTGCATGATTCTTCTTGCAGTTGACGCGTCAACTGTTGATTTTGTGATTGGAATTGGTGAAACAAGGTGATTGATGAGTTTTCCTGCAACTGGGATTGATGAAATGTGATCACTCATTACGAAATAAATGTGGTCTTTGAAAGATTTGGCGATGAAAAATGCGTCATAATCAGTGGTGTGATTGCCGAGCACCAAAAAGGGAGCGCGTATGTTGCTTTTTTCGAGCTTTATGTTGAATTTCTTTTTAAGAACAGGGGTGAGAACTGATCTCACCAACTTGTTCCACACAGTGTGGCGCTTTTTGACTTTCATTGGTTTTTTCTCCTTATGATTGGAATAGTATAGCAAAAATAGATTATTTTTTGGAATAAAAAACAATGTATCATTTATATAAAAATGACAATTTTTCACAAAAGATTGTAAAAATTTGGGACAAATTATCAAGAGTGATGTTATAATTAGTTTAATAATTTTAATTAAATGGAGCAAATATATGGATTTATTTAAAAAATGTTCAGATGACAGTTTGGCAAAACAAGCCAAAGCTGCAGGGATTTATCCTTATTTTCATGCGCTTGAATCAAAGCAAGACATTGTTGTTGAAATGGAAGGAAAGCGCGAAATCATGATTGGATCAAACAACTATCTTGGACTTACTGGGCATCCAGAAGTGATTAAGGCAGCTGTTGACGCAACAAACGAGTTTGGAACAGGGTGTTCTGGTTCAAGATTTTTGAATGGAACAACAATGGGACATTTGAAGCTTGAAAAAGAACTTGCAGAATTTTTGCACAAAGAAGACTGCATCATCATGAGCACTGGATTTCAAACAAACCTTGGAATTATTTCAGCAATTGTTGGAAGACATGATGTTGTTTTGTGTGACAAGGAAAATCATGCATCAATTTATGATGCGATCAGACTTTCATATGGTGACATGGTGAGATACAATCACAATGACATGGAAGACCTTGAGAAAAAACTTCAAGCAGTGCCAGAAAACAGGGGCATTTTGATTGTGACTGATGGTGTGTTCTCAATGTCTGGTGACATTTGCAATTTGCCAAAAATTGTTGAACTCAAAAAGAAGTATGGTGCAAGACTCATGGTTGATGATGCTCATGCACTTGGAATTTTGGGTGAGAACGGAAGAGGAACGGGTGAGCATTTTGGTTTAGAGGATGAGGTTGACATCATTTTCGGAACATTCTCAAAGTCTCTTGCAAGTCTTGGTGGTCTTTGTGCATGCTCACACGAGGTGGCAGAATACATCAGACACAACTCTCGTCCATTCATCTTTTCAGCATCAATCACTCCTGGCTGTGTTGCTGCTGCTTCAAAATCTCTTGAAATCATCAAAAGAGAACCAGAAAGAAGAAAAAATCTTCATCATATCTCAAACTATATGAGAGAGGCTTTGAGAAAACGCGGAATCAAGTTCAGAGACAGTGAAGTGCCAATTATTGCGATTTACACATATGAACCTGAAATTACTCTTCAAGTCTGCAAGAGGCTTTTTGAAGAAGGAGTTTATGTCAACCCAGTGCTCCCACCTGCAACGCCTGTTGGTGAGTGCTTGATTCGAACAAGTTACACTGCAACACACACTGAAGAACTTATGGATGAAGCAGCTGACAAGATTCTTGCAGTTTTGAAAGAACTCAAAGTTATGGAATAGTGTTTTATCAATAACAATATTAATTTTAAAGGACATCGTTTTGATGTCTTTTTTTGTTACAAAATTTGCAAGATGTGAGTTGATTGGTCCTTAAATGATTATAATATATATGCATATAAATTTATAAAATATTTACAAAAAGTGTGCCAATTCCTTTGACAATGGGGGGGGGGGGTA
>JAFTJJ010000131.1 GCA_017456465.1 Clostridia bacterium
AAAACCTGCCCATTTTGTATTCAATTTATTTTCTGATTCCAAGTTTAGCAATCAAAGCACGATAGCCTTCAAGGTTTGTCTTTTTCAAGTATTCAAGAAGACCTTTTCTTTGACCAACAAGTTGCAAAAGACCACGACGAGAGTGATTGTCTTGTTTGTTTGCTTTGAGGTGCTCTGTGAGGTGATTGATGCGTTCTGTCAAAAGTGCAATTTGAACTTCTGGAGAACCTGTGTCATTTTCACTTCTCTTGTATTCAGCAATAATCTCATTTTTTCTTGCTTTTGTCATTTCTTTTTACCTCCATTTTTATGATTCGCCAAAGCCAAAGCGTGCGGTCAGAGGAATCCAAATCACACCTTGAACTCGGTATATGCAGTATTTTAGCATTAAAATTCAATTTTGTAAACCGTTTTTTCAAAATAATTTAATTTTTTGGGAGAACTCTTTCAACCTCTCGGAAAAGCTTTGAATTTGAAAGTTCTTGTTTTTGATCAAAACATTTTCCCTTTTCAACCTTGAACTCTCCTCCATCAAATAAAATATTGAAAATTTCAAGCTCTGCGAACACAAGGAGTGCAAACACAAGTTCAGCTGGTGACAAGTTTTTTGAAATTGCAGACAGCTTTTTTGCCCATTCAAACGCGCTGACAGCAAAGATGTCGAGGTTGTTTTTGATGTTCACAAAGCAAAGTCCCAAAACTTCTCGTTTGGTGTTGATTTTTGCCGACAGTTTTGTTATGTATTCAGGTTCGAAAACAGACGTCATGTTTTCAGCAATTGAAACATGCTCGCGTTCAAAACATCTTCTCAGATAAAACACTTTTTCATAGCCCGCAAGTTCATCTGGAAGGAATGCTCCTTCAGGTCTTACGATTACCACATTTTGTTTGTTTGCAAGTGGCGCTGGAGACATCACAAATCCAAGATTTTTGATGTCATTTATGAACCCATAATCAAATGAATTGTCAATTACAACTGCGTGAGCAAATGCAGAAGTAGTGTTGTTTTTGATGACTGAGACAACATCTCTTTTGTTAAACTCAGTTATGTTTTGTGGTTTGAATTGGGTTTTGTTTGACAAAAAGAGTGACATCAATGATGAAATCATGTTTTCTTGTCTTGTTTCTTCAAATTTGAAGTCAACAAGGTTTGCTGTCTTGAAAATTGCTTGAGGATAAAACTTTCCTTTATATTCATTGATTTCAAGATCAACAATGATTTGTTTTTCTCCACTTTGACTCAATGCACTCACATATTTCCCCGCACCAAAAGCAACAATGTGTTTGCCATTTTTTGTCACGAATTTGTAATGTCTGAAGCTCTTGCCTGGCATTTGTTGAGGTGAAAGTTCGTGAACTCTTATCATGAAAATTGGTTTTTCATTTTCGCAGCCAAATGGCTCCAAGATTGAAAGTTCATCGATGAACTTTTTGTTGATGTCTTTGTCTTCAATTTCAAATGAATAATCAAAGTTTTGAATGAAGTTTCCATTGTCATATTTTTCGGACATTTTTTCTGCAATTTTCTTTTTGAATTCTTCAAAGTTTTTTTCCTCAATTTCAAGTCCGATTGCCATCTTGTGACCACCACATCTCACGCAAAGGTGTGAAAGTTCAAGCACGAGAGCGTGAAGGTCAACACCATCCACGCTTCTGCCACTGCCCTTGAGTGTGCCATAATCAGTTTTTGCAAAGCAAATGGTTGGTCTTCCAAGATCATGGCAAATTCTTGACGACAAAATTCCAAGAACACCCTGATGAAAGTCTCCAGTCAAAATTAGAATTGGTTGATTTTGGAATTTGAGTTTTTTGATTTCTTTCTCAATTTCGGCATTTCCTTTTTGGATTTCTGCAAGTCTTTCTGCATTGTCAGCTTCGATTTTTGCAAGCAATTCTGAAAGTTTTGAATCATCATTTTCTGCAAAATAATCAAAAACGATTTTTCCTTCTGCCATTCTGCCACTTGCATTCACACGCGGAACAATTTTGAATGCAACATCGGTTGAATTGATTTTTGAAAGTCCAAGAGTTTCAAGCATGAACATGATGCTGCGTCTGGCATTTCCAGAATTGATGAGATCGAGTCCAAGTTTTGCAATTGCTCGATTTTCATCAACAAGAGGAACAATGTCTCCGATTGTCGCAATGCTGACCAAGTCAATGTATTTTTTCACTTCAGAGATGCCACCCAAGGCTTGCACAAGTTTGAGGGCAACACCTGCACCGCAAAGACCAGAAAATGGATATTTCTGATTTGGTATTTTTGGATCAACAACTATTGTTTTTGGAAGATCATCCCCCATTTCATGGTGATCAGTGATCACGATGTCAATTCCTCTTGATTTGATTTCTTCGGTTTCACGAATTGCTGTGATTCCAAGGTCAACAGTGATGATGAGGTCTGGGTTGAATCTGCTTTGAATTTCGTTAATTGTTGCAACAGACAAACCATAACCATCATCAAACCTGTTTGGAATGTAAACATCAGGAGAAAGACCTTTTGACGACAGAAACAAGAAAAGAACTGTGCTTGCAACGATTCCGTCACAGTCATAGTCACCATAGATGAGCACTCTTTCATTGTTTTGGATCGCTTTTTCAACTCTTTCTTTTGCCTCTTTCATTCCAGAAAGCAAAAGTGGGTCATGAAGATCATCAAGGCTTGGATTCAAGAATTTTTCAATGTTGAAATTTGGGTTGTTTTCACTTTTATTTTTTAAAAATTCTTGAAGCTTTTGATTCAACGAGGTGAGTTTTATTGTCCCCATAATTTTCTCCTTTTGTAATTTTAAATAAAAAAACTGCCAACTTATATGGTGCAATTTGCACCAAGAGAAAGGCAGTTTTGATTTTTTTAATTTATGTTTTCAAATTAATTGTTTTTGCTGAGTTTGTGTTTGTCTCTTGCAACTTTTGCTTGAGCGAGGTAACCACAAAGAGTTGTTGAAACAAAAAGTGAATAGAACGCAACAAGAGCAGAAAGTGCGACAGAAACTGCAAAAAGTTTGATGATGTTTGCTGAAACAAACAATGTTGCAATTCCAAACAAAAGCATTGCAGCAAGGACGATCACAATCATCACCAATGATCCGTTGAATGCGTCAGCATAAACTTCTCTTGGTGTTTGATTGTTTGTTTTTGCGCGAAGAGTCTCTCTTGCTTTTTCAAGAATGAGAGCAAAAAGTCCAGCAAAAGCAACAGAAGATGCAAAAATGCTCACACAAGATGCAACCGTGAGAGGAACTCTCGTGAGAAGAATAATTGCAAAACTGATGATCATTACATGGAGAGAACCAAACAAAATTGCAAGGGCTTCCATCACGCCATATCTGAGCCAACAAATTGCAAAAATTGCAACGAGGATTCCAAGAATTGAAAATCCAACGGTAAGAACTGTTTTTTGTGTGACACTTCCACTGATTGACAGAACCTCACTCACATTTTCAAGAGGAAGAGACAATTTTTCAGCAATGTCTGATCTGATGTTTGAAGCTTTTTCAGCTGAAAGATCTTGAGTGTTGATTTTCACAACAAAGTAAGAACTTGTGAACTTATCTTCATCATAACTTGAATCAATTGACAAGCCATAGTCGTCAAGCACGTCAGCAACTGATGCAGCATAAGATTCTGTGTTTTGACCATCTGGAACTTGAATTTCAATTTGTTTTCCACCGACAAAGTCAATGCCAAGGTTGATTCCAGCAGTCAAACTTACGACAACTGAACTGATCACAATTGCAAGTGAAACAATGAGCATGATTGGGAGCAAAATTTTTGACTTTTTCATAAACTATACCTCCTCCCTTTTGAAATGATAAATCTTGTCTTTGCCTTTGTTGAATGTCTCAACGATGTTCACAAGACCAGGAAGAAGAACAAGCCCTTCAAAAAGTCCAACAACAGACATGATCAGCAAAATAAGGGCTGATGTTTGCAAAATTCCAGAAGTTGCGGCTGCCATTATTGCAGAAATCACAAGAATAATTGATCCAAGTGCAACAATTGGTGCAATGCTCTTTTTGCGTGCCGTGTCAAGACTTGCCTCGATGGTTTTGCCTGTGAGGAACTCAGATCTCACGCGTTCAGCGAACACAGATTTCATTGCGGCACAAACAGCAAAGCCGAGTGCAACGCAAAGAAGAGATGTTGCATTGATTTCAACAGCAGAAACGCCCCAGAAAAGAATTGTGCAGCAAACAGCAGCAAACAAACTTGAAACAATGTTCATGATTCCGATGATTCCATAGCGGATTGCAAAGAACGCAAGAACAATGACTGCAAGGAATGCAATGCCAATGATTGAGCTGAGAATTGAAGATCTCACACCAACAGTGTTGATGACAACAGTGTCTGAGTTGAGAGTTACTGGGATTGATCCAAACTTCACTTTCATTGCAAAATCAAGCGCACTGTTATAGTCGGTGAAAGTGAGAGGAAGATTTGAGTAGTCAGTGTTTTTTGACATGTCCTCAGTTGAAAAGCTTGTTTGAGTTGCTCCGCCCATACAAACATAAATTGACGTTCCTGCAGCAAGAAGTTCTTCATAAGCCTCCTTGCCCGCTTCATTGAATTCAAGTGTGACATAAGTGTAAGAGGTGTATGACGAAATCTTCACCCCTTTGATGTGTTTTGATCCAATAATGTATGTGTCATCTTCGTTTGATGAACTTCTCAGTTCAAAAGCACCCACTCCAACTGCCTTTAAAAGTGAATAAGCATTTTTGAAAGAAGATCCACCATTTGGATATGACACTTCCACCCTGATTTTTTCACCGTTCACTGAATAAACATTGGTGCTTGGGTAGCCTTTTTCAGATAATACTGTCTTGATTTCTGAAATTGATTTGTTGATGTCATTTGTGCCAGTTGATCCTTCTGGTGAAATGTCATACTCAGCATACATTCCTGCAGAAAAATCATTGCCGACGCGAATTGCTCCAGCAAAAGATTTGAACTGAGTGTTTCCAAAAGTCATTGGAACAAATGAAAAGATTGCACCAACCAAAAGAACGATTGAAAGAATGACAATGATTGCAATGGCTGGTTTACGTTTGATAGGTTTCATAATTTTTCTGTCTCTTTTCCTTTTTATTCATTTTGAACACATTATACAACAATAATATCACATTGGTCAACCTTTATGCGAAAATTATGCACAAAAAAATGAGAAGTAATCAGTGTTTTTGTGCACAATTGCTCCTCATTTCAATTGAAATTAAATAATTTTGTGTTATTTTTTTGTGTTTACTCCAACAATTCCAAAAATTGCGCCCACAATTGCAGTGAATGCAAAATCAAGAGCAAGCCCAACTGTGATGCAAAATTCACCTGCAAGAACGCTGAAAATCACAAATGCAAGTGTGGTGTAAACGGTTGCAAACAAAACACCTTTCAAAAACCCCCTGCTTGACCTTTTGGAAAACATGAGTGAGCCAATTCCAACACTTAGTGCTTTGATGCCCAGATTGACTGGTGTGATGACAGAGTCAGGAAGTCCTGCCATCTTTATCACAAGTGCAAAGGCAATGATGCAGGCAAAAGTGATGATGAAAGCAACGATAAGACCTTTTGTGAATGCTGCAAGACCACCATAAGTTTTTTCGATGCTGTTTTGATTTGTTTTTGTCATGGATTTTCTCCTTATGGTCAATTTATATGCATGAATCTGTTCAAACTTGACAAAAAAGTGGCACAAAAAAATCACGGATGATTTCCGTGATTTCAAATTTTGTCAAATCTAAGCTTTTTTGTTTGAAGATTTTTTGCTGGTTGACTTTTTTGCTGTTGTTTTCTTTGCAGGAGCTTTGTTTTCTTGAGGAGTCTCTGCTGGCTCTGCTGGTGCTGTTTCAGATTCTGCAGCTGCAGCTTCTGCATTTTCTTCCTTCTTTTCTTCAACCTTTGGTTCTTCAACCTTTTTTGCAGTTGACGAAACAATGTAAGCTACTGACGCAATGTCAAACTCCATTGTTGTTTTGTTGCCCTTTGCACCTGTTTCCAAGATGAAAGATTTTTGACCATCTTTTTCAGTGATTTTGGTGACTCTTCCAATGACACCGCCAATTGTTTTGATTGTGTCTCCCACATTCAAACTGTCGAGCATTTGTGTGTACTCTTTGTTTCTTTTTCTTTGAGTGATTGCTGGAAGCACAAGCATCAAAACAACAAGCACAATCATTACAACATAAACCCAGATTGATGAGCCATTGTTTGCGTTTGCATCAGATGATGTGCTGGTTGATTCAGCAAGCAAATCAACAAAGTTCAAAATTTTGTTCATTTTCATTCTCCTTGATATTTTTTAATTTGTAAATACACTTTAACACGCCCGACCAAGTTTAGCAAGCGATTTTGAGCATGTTTTTGGTATAATTTGTCTATTTGTAGCCAGTTTTTTTGAGATATTCCTCTCGAAACTGAAGAAGTCTGTTTTCTCTGATGGCATCTTTGATTTGTTCCATCAGGTGTGTGAGATATCTGAGGTTGTGAATAGATAATAGCTGTGCACCCAAAATTTCATCGACATTGAACAAGTGGCGAAGATATGCCTTTGTGAAGTTCTTGCAAGCATAGCAATCGCATTCGGGATCAAGAGTGGTGAAATCTTCACTGTATTTCCCATTTTTGACCACCACCTTTCCTGTGCTTGTGAAAGCTGTTCCATTCCTTGCAATTCGGGTTGGAAGGACGCAGTCAAACATGTCGATTCCACGAATGACTCCTTCAATCAAGCAATCAGGTGATCCAACCCCCATCAAATATCTTGCCTTGTCTTCGGGATACTCGGGAGCAAGCACGTCAAGCATTTCATACATCTTTTCTTTTGGCTCACCCACAGAAAGTCCACCAATTGAAAAGCCCACAGTTGCATATGGAACAATGGTTTTGAGTGATTGAAGTCTGAGGTCTGCAAAGAAATTGCCTTGCACTATTGGGAACAAACATTGTTTGTCAGTGTTTTTGTGATATTTATGGCATCTGTCCAGCCAGCGGTGAGTTCGCTCCATTGCAGAAATTGCGTATTTTTTTGTGACACCATAATCTGAACATTCATCAAAAGCCATGATGATGTCAGAACCCAAATTGTTTTGAATTTCCATTGACTTTTCAGGTGTGAAGTAATGTTCTGAGCCATCAAGGTGTGATTTGAACTTTACCCCATCTTCAGTGATTTTGTTGAGTTTTGAAAGTGAGAAAACTTGAAATCCGCCAGAGTCAGTGAGAATTGGATGATTCCAGTTCATGAATTTATGCAAGCCCCCAGCTTTTGCGATCAGCTTGTCTCCAGGACGCAAGTAGCAATGATATGTGTTTGAAAGGATGATTTGTGCGTGCAGTTCTTCAAGTTCTCTTGGCTCAACAGCTTTCACGGTTGCTCTTGTTCCAACAGGCATGAAGACTGGTGTTTCAATTACACCATGTGGAGTCTTGAGCTCCGCAATACGTGCAAAGCACCCCTCTTCTTTGCTTTTTTGTTTAACTTTAAATTCGAAATTACTCATTTTCTTTTCCTTTTGTGATTTGTTCTAGTCTATTTTTGATAAACACAAGTGAATTATCCATGATGTATTGTTCATCATCTTCATCCGCTTCGCAAACTGGCTCTCTGATTTCAAAACCAGATTTTAGGTATAAGCTAACTGCAGGGAAATTATCTTTGTCAACACTTGTCGCCATAACCTTGTTAAATCCAAGACTGATAAAGTGTTTGCAAGCAGTCAAAATTAAATTTTGTGCAATTCCCCTTTTTGTATATTCAGGATGAACAGTGAGGTTGACCATGAATATGCTGCCATTTCTTCTTTTTGAATTTGGATTGAATGATATGTGTCCGACAATTTTTCCATTTTCTGTGCAAACAAAGTTGTCGTTTTTGCCAGATGTTTGCCAAAACGCACGCATATTTTCCTCATCATAACCCGAAGGCCTTGAAGATTCAACTGCCATGACCTCACTGAAAATGTCTTCTGTTACTTTATCCTGAGGGATATATTTAAATTCCATATTAATAAACCCCTTAGTTAATAAACATACTGTCGCCAAAGCTGAAAAATCTATATTTTTCACGAACAGCAGTTTTGTATGTTTCAAGTGTTTGCTCTCTGCCCATGAAAGCAGAAACAAGCATCACCAGTGTGCTTTCAGGCAAATGAAAATTTGTGATGAGGGCATCAACGAATTTAATTTTTACACCTGGATAAATGAAGAT
>JAFTJJ010000132.1 GCA_017456465.1 Clostridia bacterium
AATATTTTTAATTTTTACAAAAAAATATTGACTACTTAAAATTTTCCACATCAAATAAGCTTTAAATTAGCCTTCGAGCAACATCTTATCAGCCACAAGAGCAATAAATTCTCCATTGGTTGGTTTTTCATTGCTTGAATAAACTTTCAACCCAAAAACAGTATTTATATTCTCAATCTTTCCTCTGTTCCAAGCAACTTCAATTGCATGACGAATTGCTCTTTCAACTTTGCTTGATGTTGTATCAAACTTGCTTGCAATTGTTGGATAAAGTTGTTTTGTAATTGAGTTGATTACCTCTGGATTGTCAATCGCCATCAAAATCGCCTCGCGAAGGAATTGATACCCCTTGATGTGAGCAGGAATTCCGACAGTAATGAATATGTTTGTGATTTTTTCTTCAATATATTTCGATTTGCCGTTATTAATTGATTGATTTGCTGTGTGCGGAACCACATTTTTAAATTCCTTCGTACCCACATTTCCTTGCACGAGTTCAGGATTCATAAGTTCAGAGATTCTTTTTTCAATAACTGCCGCTTCACAAGGTTTGATCATATAATAACTAACACCAAGACTCATTGCTTTTGCAACGAATGTGTCACTTGTGAGCGCTGTTGTTACAATAATTTTTGCATTTGTCTTTCCAATCTCTTCAAGGGCACTAAATCCATCTTTCCCTGAAAGAACAACATCCATAACAATAATGTCAGGATTTTCTTGAAACACCTTGTGAACAAGCTCAGTTCCATTTGAAACACAAATAATATCGAAGCCCCCATTTTCCTTGAGCTTTTGCTCAAGTCTTGATTTTGATTCTGAATTTTCATCTGCGATTAAAACTTTAATTTTGTTCATATATAAACTCCATATATTAAATAATTTACACCCAACGAAATGTCAATTTTTCAAAGGACGCATGTCTCTCATGTTAGCACCTATATGCACATCCATCCAAAACATCAAGATGTGTTTTTTTGATGTTTCAACCCCTTTGTTGTTGCAACTTGTCGAATTTGCGTTTTTTTGGCGTCAAACCGCTGCCCAAAAATTGTATTTTGCTTCAAAATATGCTGTCTGTTTTTGGGGTAATTTCAAAATATTGAAAATCATTTGTGTTTTAAAAAAAATATTTGCCAATCAATAAAAAATTATGCAAATTTTATAGATTAAAAGATAAGACAACCTTCTTCAAAAAAAACCTGCGGAATTAACCACAGGTTTTTCTAAAATTATATCGCCAAACTTGATTTATTCAACAATATTTCCAAATTCAATTCCAGTCTCACCTGACACAAACTCAAGCTCACGAATTGATGACACCGCTTTCAAATCATAATCCACATTTTCAAGGAATTTAAGAACCTCCGCAGGAGCAGAAATTGTCGCCTTGTCAAACACAGTCTTCAAACTGAGTTTGTTTTCACTCTTGTGAGCCCTGACAAGCGCAACCAGCTCAACAACAGTGTCACCTTCTGTCCTAACATCTTTTGCGTCCCCAAGATCAATTGGAGAAAGAACACTGAGATGAATGCTGTCATTTCCATCAAACTGCCTGAAATAATCCTGATAAATTTCCTCAGTGATGTGTGGCATTGT
>JAFTJJ010000133.1 GCA_017456465.1 Clostridia bacterium
ACGATGCAATTTCTGAAGAGGTGAAGCCGGGCGCACCATACAAACAAGAACTTGCGGATCGCATTATGCGCAGGACCAGTAGTGAGAGCATATCCTTGTGGACGCACATTGATTGGTGGATGGACAATTACAAAAAGGGGCGCATTGTCTATGAATTGGGCAATACTTTTGGGGGACCAGAACACAAGGCACAAGAGCGAGAACATTTTCAAAATATTATCAGAAAAATCAGAAAAATATATCAGCATCAAGTGTTGCCAAGTTTGAAACCAGAAGAAGTGGACAAGTCATTCGAAGAAAATCTCGAAAGAGCAGAGCTTTTGACTGAGAAATTGAGCAAATTTCAAGGAAATTTAACACCAGAAGATGTTCAGGCATGCAGAGATGCTGTTGCAAAAGTGTTTGAAAGGGTTCAGCAAGGTGGCTTTTCAATGTGTGTGAAAAATGCTGGATTCAAATATGAACAGTTGCAAAATGAGGTTGCGGTTGCTCTTCAAAACAATCCAAAGTTTATGGATGCAATCATTCATGACCATCAGGTTTCTGCCGAAGATCTTTTGGAAGTTGGAGGACTTGTCGTTGAAACGCTAAACAAATTTTTTGAGCACAAGGGACTTGCAGCTTGCTTTGATCTTGAATGTGAACAGGTTGATTATATTGGTTCTTCAGAAGGCAGTCGAACTTTTGCTCAGGCTTCATATGATAAAATAGACGGTGTAGGGAATACAAAAATCACCATGTCAAAAGCAGAGTTTGCCCGTGTTGCAGGTTCCATGTCAGGAAGAGAAGCAATGATGAAAGTTGTTGATACGTCAAGCCATGAATATGGTCATGCAATTGATAATTTTTTGAATGCACAAGAAAGAAAGGCATTCAAGCGCGATCCAAAGGTTCCAGAAATGACAGGGGGTAGAATTCTTTTGCTCGCGTCAATTTCTCAATCAGTTTTTGATAAATGGGCAAAAGTTATGGATGAGGTTGATGAGGCAAAAGCAAAACATCCAGAACAGTCATTTAGGGATCCTGCTGACATCCTTGCGGGAAGATATGAATACTTGCAATATTATGATCAAGAGTGTGAGCAAAATGCGAGGAATTTTTCTGGTTATATTTTGCAAGGTGTAGTTCAAAGACTTACAAAAAGAAATCCAGAAATTGCTGATGCCCTTGCGTCATTTTCAGATGAAAGAATTGAGGAAATTGTTTCACTTGGTGATTGTGGGGCTCACGAAGAATCGGTGAGAGAAAGAGATGAGATGCTGGACGGTATGCGTTCTGATTTGTCAAGAATTCAAGATTTGACAGATTTTAATGAAATGCTTGGAGAATCTTGCTTTTCTGAAGAAGATAAACATTTTGTTGTAAAGCTTTATTTTGAACATTTGGGCACTGAACAAAAAATTGAATTTGCTAGAAAAGTTTTAAATGAAGGTTCATTTAATATTTTGGAGCAGCTTGGGAAAAAACAAAAGCAAGTCATTTTGGGGATTGAACATTCAATGGCTGGATTGATTGAATCCATTCCTGACGATGAGCTTATATCACAAATGAAAGCAACAATTGAAAAACGGGGTCTTTGTCAAGAAAAGGGAAA
>JAFTJJ010000134.1 GCA_017456465.1 Clostridia bacterium
AATTCGTCCAGACGGCAGAACTCACACTGAAGTTCGTCCAATTTGGTGCGAAGCCGGTGTTCTTCCACGCGTTCACGGTTCAAGCGTGTTCACTCGTGGTCAAACTCAAGTTTTGAACTGCCTCACACTTGGAACAATCGCTGATGTTCAAAAACTTGAAGGACTTGATGGCGAGGATTATAAGAGATACATTCATCATTACAACATGCCACCATATGCAACAGGTGAAGCAAGACCACTCAAAAGCCCAGGAAGAAGAGAGATTGGACACGGTGCACTTGCAGAACGTGCTCTTGAACCAGTGATTCCATCTGAAGAAGAATTCCCATATGCTCTTCGTTTGGTTTCTGAAGTTCTTTCATCAAACGGATCATCATCAATGGCATCTGTTTGTGCTTCAACACTTTCACTCATGGATGCAGGTGTTCCAATCAAAGCTCCAGTTGCAGGTGTTGCAATGGGACTCATCAAAGATGAAGAAACAAAGAATGTTGCAATTCTCACAGACATTCAAGGAATTGAAGACTTCCTTGGTGACATGGACTTCAAGGTTGCAGGAACAGCAAAAGGAATCACTGCAATTCAAATGGACATCAAAATCAAGGGAATTGACAAAGAAATCTTGACTCGTGCTCTCGCTCAAGCAAGAGAAGGCAGAATGCACATCATGAAACAAATGCTTGCAACAATTCCAGAAAGCAGAAAAGAAATGAACAAATATGCTCCAAAAATTATTTCATTCAGCATTGATCCAACAAAAATCGGTGAAGTTATTGGTTCAGGCGGAAAAACAATCAACAAAATTATTGAAGAAACTGGCGTAAAGATTGACATCGAAGACGATGGAAGAGTGAACATTGCATCTCAAGACATCAATGCTTGCGAAAAAGCAAAAGAAATCATCATGGGAATTGTGTTTGAACCAGAAGTTGGTGAAAGATACACCGGAACAGTTGTTCGTTTGATGCAATTCGGTGCTTTCGTTGAAATCACAAACAACTGTGATGGAATGATCCACATCTCAAAACTTTCATCAAAAAGAGTTGAAAGAGTTGAGGATGTTGTTTCAATCGGTGACCGCGTTGAAGTTGAAGTTATCAAAGTCGATGAAAAGGGCAGAGTTGATCTCAAACTTATCAAAAAACTTTAATAGCATAATGAACACACATTCATGCAGATAGGAGTCAAAAACTCCTATCTTTTTTTGTTGAAATAAAAAACAAAGCCGCCGCATATAATGAACTATGAAAAATGTAAACATTGCTTCAAAACATCCAAAATTTATAACACTTTTGTCAAATTTGGTGCTTGCAATTGTGATCACAGTGGTGTCACTTTGTGTTGTCAAAATTGAAACAAACGAAACTCTTGAAACTGTTGCAAAATTCAATGGAACAATTTATGCTGGTGATCAAAACTCAAACAAGGTCACACTAATGATAAATGTTTATTGGGGAAATGAACATGTCGAAAGCATGCTTGAAACATTCAGCGAGTTTGACATGCACACAACATTTTTCGTTGGAGGATCATGGGTGAATGAAAATCCAAGTCTGGCTCAAAAAATCAAAGATATGGGTCATGAAATTGCAAGCCATGCAACAACTCATGCCGACCTTGGGAAACTTGACTACAGCGGAAATCACAAAGAAATCCAAACTTGCCATGACATTGTTTCCAAAACTTTGGGTGTTGAAATGAATTTGCTTGCACCACCATCAGGGTCATATAACAAAAATACAGTAACTGCAGCGGAAAATTTGGGTTACAGAACAATCATGTGGACTCGCGACACAGTTGATTGGAGAGACAGAGACACCAATGTGATTTACAGCAGAGCAGTCAACAACATGCAGGGCGGTGATCTTGTCCTCATGCATCCAACAAAGGAGACTGCTGAAGCTCTTCCAAAAATTCTTGAATTCATTCAAAAAAATGGTTTTGTCCTTGCAACAGTCACTGACAATATTGGGCAAAATATCTAAAACTCAAAAACTTTCAAAAAATGTTTTATAAAACA
>JAFTJJ010000135.1 GCA_017456465.1 Clostridia bacterium
ATGTAAAAATCCGTTTGCTAGGCTGATTTTTTTGTATTATAATAATCTTATTAAATTATGTACAAATGGAGAAGATTTTTATGGCACAAAGATTTTTCCCAAATGGGCTTAGACTTGGAATAACAGAGAGTTCAAGCGAAAAACTTGTCTGTGTGGCTGTTCACATCATTGGCGGCAGTCAGTCTGAAACAAATTATCAAAGTGGTGTGGGTGAGTTCCTTGCACGCC
Organism: Clostridia bacterium; assembly: GCA_017456465.1. Taxonomy (GTDB): domain Bacteria; phylum Bacillota; class Clostridia; order Christensenellales; family UBA1242; genus RGIG3872. Next base: position 229 of record JAFTJJ010000135.1, read on the forward strand.
TTTTGCTTTGTGGAACACAAAACAATCCATCAAAACAAATGATTGAAAGACGCGCAAAACGCGACGGCATTATTTTGGAATCATCATGCAAGGCTGAAAACATTCTTTTGTCTTGCACATGTCCAAAAGAAAAACTCGAAAGTGCGATTGATCTTTTGCATGAAATCTTGTTCACGAGCTTGTTTGACTCCGCTGCCGCAGATGAAGTCAGAAATCATCAGCTTGCAGACATTTTCAGTTTGAATGAGTCTCCATCATACATTCTCTCAAAACTCACAAACAATGTGATGTTTTCAAGAACAGGTCTTGCAAACCCAAGATTTGGAACTGCAACCACTATTGAAAGAATGAGAGCTGTTGATGCAAAAGAATTCCTCACGAAAATTCTCACACCAAAAAACACAGTCATCTCTGTTGCAGGAAATGTTGATGGGGATGAGGTCTATGATCTTGTGATGAGAAAATTTTACACAAGCTTCATGGAACATACTGAATACAAAAAACTCAAGTATGTTGCTCATGTTGACAATGTGAAACAAAATGTCATCACCAGAAACAAAAAACTCAACCAAAGCAGAATTTTGCTTTCTTTCCCTTGCAATGATTACAGATACATCAAACGCCACGCTCTTTCAATTGCTCTTCCAATTTTGCTTGGAAACATGCAAAAAGAATTGTCAAACCTTGAGTATTTTCACACAGAATCAATTGACATGAAGAGATTTGCTTATAATGGCAGATTGTCATTTGAGCTTGTTGTTGACGGTGAACACGCTCTTGAATATGTGAAGAAAGTAATCAATTTCCTTGAAACACGAGGAAATATCGTCAGTGAAGAAGAGTTTGAACTTGAAAAGAACATTTATTCAACAAAACTCATTGAAGAATATGACGATGTGAAAAATCTTGCAGAAAAGCAAGCAAAAGAAATCGCAATAAACAAGCAATCTTTCTCAGTTTCAAGCGAACTTTTGAATGTGAGCATGATGCACAACGAAGATGCAATCAAGCTTCTTTCAGAAATTCTTGACAAAAAAGCTCTCACATGCGTTTATCTCGGAAGTCCTCTCAAAGAGGATGTTCTCGAATCAGCAATCAATCAAAACAATCAATAGGGTGAAGGAATGACAACAAATCAATCATCAAACACTTTCAATTCAAAAATAAAAAGTCAAAGCAATGCAAAGCGTTGGCTTGGCTTTGGCATGATGATTTTTGCACTTGTTGTGGCTGTTCTTTGCATCTTTCCAGCGTTTTTGAACATTGGATATTTCTTCTATCGAATTTTTGGTGTTAATGTTTGGGTTCTTTTGATCTTGACTGCGCTCCTTGGGTTTGCATTCATGAAAAACTTGAATTTTACAGCAAGCGGGAAGTATGTCTTTTATCTTGTAATGTCATATTTAAGCGTTTTGAGCTTGCTTCATTTGATTTTTTCAACAAATGCACTTTCAGCATATTACCTTGATTTTTCACACATGGCAGCTTATCTTGAAAGCTCATATTTGTTCACTCATGGCATGACCGTTGGTGGTGCATTCTTGTCAATCTTCATCTTTATTGTTCGCGCACTCCTTGGAGTTGTTGGAAGTTATGCTCTTTATGTGATCATGGCCGCAATTTTCATTGGCCTTGGCATTGATTACATCATTTACAGCCGAACAATCGACAGACGCAAAAAACTTTATTCTGAAAAATCAAAGAAAGAACTCGAAGAAAAACTCACGCGAAATGCAAAAACAATTGATGACGAGATGTCAAACATGCCGACCTACAGTTTCATGCCACAACAAACAGAATCTTATGGCAACAATGAAAGCTTGACTGACAATTCTCAAACAAATTGGTTTGATTCATCAACTTTTGACTCTCTCGAAAAAACCGATGAACCTCAAGATTCATTCTCACTTGGAAATCTTGATGAAGAGCGAGAAATCGCAAGAAAAAAACTTTTTGAAAATTATTCATCTCCAGATGATGAAATCAAAACCACAAACGAAGAGCCAAAATCAGCAAGAGAAAAGCTTTTTGGAGCTGAACCAAAACTTCCAGATTATCTTTATTCAAACAAGAGAGCGGAGGAAGAAACCAGAAATTTTGTGAATAACTATGGCAGTTCATTTGGCGGATTCGGGCAAACAAGTTCTTTCCAAACGTTTGAAAATCCAACACCAACAAAAACTCCAAATCTTGATGGAAACATTTTGGACAACACATCAATCAGATCTTCATGGAACAGTTTTGAACCAGAAGCAACAAACCAAACATCTTCAATCAATGAGGCAAACAGTGGCTTTGATTCGTTTGCAGCTTTTGACGACCAAGATTCAAAACCACAATCTCCATCAACAATGTTTGGCTTTGGAAATAACAGCTTCCAGTCTGTTGAAAAAAATGATGTAACTTTCACTCCAAAACAAAACAATTCTTTTGGCTCTGGAACATTTGAACCACAGGGACTCAAAGCAATCATTCCTGAACAAAAACCAGAACCAGAAAAGCCAGCAAAACGCATCACAAAACAAACCAACATTTATGATGACGCGCCAAAAAAATATTTTGCGCCACCAATTTCACTCTTGAAGGTTTACAAGGATGACAAACGCGACCATTCGGCTGAGCATGAAAGAAAATCTGCTGTCTTAAACCAAGTTTTTGAAAGCTTCAAAATTCCTGCTCAAGTTTCAAACGTTGTGCGTGGACCAAAGTTTACAAGATATGAAATCACCCTTCAAATCGGCGTTCCGGTTTCAAAAATCCTTCAAATTGAAAAGAACCTTGAAATGGCACTTGAGACAGATGCCGGCATTCGTATTGAAGCACCAATTCCTGGCAAAAACGCCGTGGGAATTGAAGTAAAAAATGACATTTCGACAACTGTGGGTCTCCGTGAACTTTTGGAAGCTCCAGAATATGTTAACTCAAAACATAAACTTCCTGTTGCAATTGGCAAAAACATCACTGGAAACATCGTTGTCTCTTCAATGGACAAAATGCTTCATGCACTTGTGGCTGGAACGACTGGTTCGGGTAAATCAGTGTTCATTCATTCACTTATTTTGAGCCTTCTTTTCAAGTGTGGACCTGAAGACCTGAAACTAATCATCATCGATCCAAAACAAGTCGATTTTGTTCAATATAATGGCATTCCACACTTAATCATACCAAAAGTTATTTGCAATTATGAACAGGCATTCAATGCACTTTCTTGGGCACAAAAGGAAATGGAACGCAGATATACGTTCCTCAATGAAGTTGGGTTCTCCAACATCAAAGATTATAATAATTCATCAAAAGTTAAGTCTGGAGAAGAAAAGAAAATCCCATTTATTGTGATTGTTGTGGATGAGTTCTCAAACCTCATGAGCCAAGACAAGAACAACCTTGAACTTTTGATCAAACAAATCACTGAAAAAGCAAGAGCTGCTGGCATTCACATGGTGATTGCGACACAGCGTCCATCTGTTGACGTCATTACTGGAGTCATCAAGAGCAACCTTCCAACACGTGTTGCACTGACACTTGCATCTCAAGTTGACTCAAAGACAATCATCAATGAGGCAGGGGCTGAAAAACTCCTTGGCTATGGAGACATGCTTTTTGCTCCACAAGACCAAAACAAGAGAATTAGACTTCAAGGTGCATTCGTGAGTGATGATGAAATTAAGGATGTTATCAAATACATCAAACAAAACAACATTGCGTCATATGACGAATCAATTGCGGAAGAAATCAACAAAAAACGCGAAGAACCAACTGAAACTGAAGCAAAAGGTGGTGCAAACACAGAGGCAAAGGGTGATCAAATGGATGAACTCATGCCAAGATGTTTGGAACTTGTTATTGCCAGAGGAAAGGCAACAACAACAATGCTTCAAACAAAACTTTCAATTGGCTATTCAAGAGCTGCACGAATCATTGGACAAATGGAAGAACGCGGATTCATTTCAGACAACAGTGATGGAAAACCAAGAGAGGTTTACATCACTCAAGAACAATTTGATGAAATGTTTGGAAACAAAGACTAGAAATTAAGACAAAGGAGAACTTATGAAAAACAAAAGCAAAATGATGGTTGGCGTGATTTCTCTTGGCTGTGACAAAAACAGAGTTGACACCGAAGTCATGCTTACTGTCCTGAGTGGTGGAGGCTATGGTTTCACATCTGATCCATCAAAGGCTGACATCATCATCATCAACACTTGTGGTTTCATTTCAAACGCAAGAAAAGAATCAATGGATGCAATCGTTGAAATGAGTGAATACAAACGCATGGGCACTTGCAAAAAACTCATCGTCACTGGATGCATGCCGGGACTTTGGCTCAAAGAAATGCGCAACGAATTGCCAGAGGTTGACATTTTCCTTGGCATTGATCAATACACAAACATTTGCGAAATCATTGAACAATCATTTTCAAGCAAGAAAAAAGTTGTGAACTGCAATTCATGTGAGGTTTTGCCATACATCAAGAACAGAATTGTGACAACTCCTGCTCATTATGCATATCTCAAAATTGCGGATGGTTGTGACAACTTTTGCACATTCTGCACAATCCCATACATCAGAGGACGCTACAAATCAAGATCAATGGAAGACATTATTGATGAGGCCAAAGACCTTGTGAACAATGGTGCAACCGAACTCATTTTGGTGGCACAAGACATCACCAGATATGGCACAGACATGGACGACAAAAAGCCAAAACTGGTTTCTCTCATCAAAAAACTCTCAAAAATCAAAGATCTCAGATGGATCAGACTTTTGTACTGCTATCCAGAACAGGTTTCTGACGAATTATTGTCTGAAATTGAAAATAACCCAAAAGTGTGCAAATACATTGACATTCCTCTTCAACACGTTTCAGATCCAATCTTGAAACGAATGAACAGAAGAATTGATCATGAGGGCATCATCACCCTTGTTGAGAAAATCAAAAATCTCAAGACCTTCGTTGCAATCAGAACAACGTTCATGGTTGGCTTCCCAGGTGAAACAGAAGCAGACCACAAAGAACTGTTGGCTTTTGTTAAGAAATATAAACTGACTCACGTTGGATTCTTCTCTTATTCAAGAGAAGAGCACACACCATCGTTCAAATTTGACAATCAAATCCCAGAAAAAATCAAACAAAAACGACTTGTTGAACTTGTGAAAGCTCAAAAAAGAGTTGCTCATGAAAACAACAAGAAAATGCTTGGACAAGTCCACGAAGTGTGTTATGAGGGAATAGATTACGAAAAGTCTTTGTTTTTTGGACGCAGCATGTATCAAGCACCTGAAATTGACACAATCACTTATTTCAAGACACAAGATGTTGCAGACATCGGACAACACTATGATATAAAAATTAAAAAAATAAGAGGTTATGACTTACAAGGAGATAAAATTTATGAATAAGAACGTACCAAACATTCTCACAATGATAAGAATTGCATTTACACCACTCATCATTTTGATGTTCTTGCTTCCAATTGACGGTGGAGTGGGTGTATTTGTTGCCCTTGGACTATATGTTCTTGGCTGTTTCACAGACTTTCTTGATGGAAAAATCGCAAGAAAATATAACTTAATTTCTGACTTTGGCAAATTTATGGATCAAATTGCAGACAAATTCATCACAACAACAGCGATGATTCTTGTTCTCTTTTCTGGTTACATCTTGCCTTCTCTCAAATGGATCAACATTTTGATGGTTCTTGTGGTTGTTCTTCGTGACATCTTGGTCAGCGGAATCAGAATGTATGCAGCAAGCAAAGGAACAGTGATTGCAGCCGACATCTTTGGAAAAATAAAGTCATTCTTTTTGGATGTTGGATCAATGATCTTGATGCTCACAATTGGACTTATGCAGTGTTTGACAATCACAAAAGCAAATGTCAATCTCATTCAAATTTTTGCTTATGTTGGAATTGGAGTTCTTGGAGTTGGTGTTGTGCTTTCACTCTTGTCTTGTGTGAATTACTCAATTAAAGGATATCAGGCAATCAAAAAAGCAAACGAAGGAAAGAGTGAATAGTGGCAAATCAAATTCTCAAAACTTATGGCATTTCAAGGGAAGAAATTCTTGAAAAACTTGAAAGTGTGAGTTCAAAATATGATTCACAGGTCAAAATAACTGTAAAAGAAAAATATCTTGACGCAACTATTGACATTTCAACCGATTTGAGTGATACTGTTGCTGACGCAGTAAGAGAAATTTTGCAAATTTTGAAAGAAAATGTTTATGCCGAGGGGCATGAAACACTTTATGAAAAACTTGCAGATCTTCTTTGCGTCAGAAACAAAAAACTTTGCTTGTTTGAACAAGGTTCAGGCGGTGTGATCACATCAAATTTGATGGCAATCGATGGAGCAGGCAAACACATTTCTGAAAGCATAATCATTCCAAATGCTGATTCATGGATAAAAAAATTTGACATTGATCCAAGAACTTTGAGAGAAAACAATGGCATTTCAAGCAAACTTGTTTTCATGATTGCATCGGCGCTCAGAAGACATGTCCTTGCTGATTTCTATGTTGTCACACTTGCATCAGATGCAAATGGTCTCGAGGTTTATGCTCTTGGTGAACAAACATCAAACGAAATCACAGCGCTTGTCGCAATTGGTGACCCGTCTGGGGTGGAAATTTACAAACAAACACTTTCAGGAGATGCAAGGGATCGCATCAATCAAACAGCAAAAGGTGTTGCATTCAAACTCATTCATGAGTTAAAAAAATAAAGAGGTGAAAAATTATGGACGACAAACAAAAAGCTCTCGAACAAGCCATTCTTCAAATTGAAAAACAGTTTGGAAAAGGTTCAATCATGAAACTTGGAGAGGCAACTCAAGCAGAAGTGGAAGTTATTCCAACAGGATGCTTGACACTTGACCTTGCTCTTGGAATTGGAGGAATTCCAAGAGGCAGAATCATTGAAATCTATGGACCAGAATCTTCAGGAAAAACAACAGTTTCTCTTCACATCATTGCAGAAGCTCAAAAATTGGGCGGAACTGCAGCATTCATTGATGCAGAACATGCATTGGATCCGGTTTATGCTGCACGCCTTGGCGTTGACACAAAAAACCTTTATGTGTCTCAACCAGACACTGGTGAACAAGGTCTTGAAATAGCTGAAAGCTTGGTGAGGTCTGGTTCTGTTGACATTGTTGTCATTGACTCAGTTGCAGCCCTCACTCCAAAAGCTGAAATTGATGGTGAAATGGGTGACAGCCACGTTGGTCTTCAAGCAAGACTTATGTCTCAAGCACTCCGCAAACTTGCAGGAATCACAAACAAAACAAAAACATGCGTTGTGTTCATCAACCAGCTCAGAGAAAAAGTTGGCGTAATGTTTGGAAACCCAGAAACAACTCCTGGTGGAAAAGCCCTCAAGTTCTATTCTTCTGTTCGACTTGATGTCAGAAAAGGCGAAATTATCAAGGATGGCACTGAATCAACAGGTGCAAGAACAAAAGTCAAGGTTGTGAAAAACAAGATGGCTCCACCATTCAAAACAGCTGAATTTGACATTGTTTTTGGTCTTGGAATTTCAAAAGAAGGCTGCATTTTGGATCTTGCTGTTGAACGCGACATCATTCAAAAGAGTGGTGCATGGTTCTCTTATAATGGAGAAAAAATTGGTCAAGGCAAGGAAAACACAAAACAATATCTTGCAAACAACCCAGAATTTGCAAAAGAAATCGAAAACAAAATAAAAGCAACAAATATTGAGGAATAAAATCATACGCTTGACACGATGATTTTTGTTGTGATAATATGAGTCTAGATGGTTTAAAATCATCTGGACTTTTTTTATAGTATATAATAAGTTTTTTATTATTTTTATATATTGAATTTGAATTATATATTGAATAAAAAAGAGAAAAAATAAACAAAAAAGGGG
>JAFTJJ010000136.1 GCA_017456465.1 Clostridia bacterium
GAAAATTCCCCACATTGGATTGGAACATGGGTAGGAGACTATTCTTGCTTCTTCTTTCATCCTCTCCAGACACTTCAGGAGCAGAGCCCATGGTGTGCCATCTGAGTCTCTCAGCAAAGCATTTTCTCCTTCAACCCTGCCAGTTGCAATACTGCCTCCAGTAAACACTGTTCTGGCCCATGGTGCTTGCTCAGTGTAGTAAGCTTGAAGTTTCTTGACAGTCTTGAGAGTCCTTTTTATAGCTTCCATTTCAAGATTTCTCTGTCTGTCTGAAGTAATATTCATGGGTTCCAAGTTCTGGATCAGCCTTTGAATATTATCATTCAGGCACTGAACCATGTCACAAAGGTATTTTTCTGCTTTGAGGTGAGTGGACTTTGATGGGTGAGTCATTGCATACATTATGCACTCCAGCACTTTTTCCTTATCCTCTGCACTCAATGCAGGAAGCTTGCCTTTGATGAGGAGCTTATTTCTGAATTCATGATAGAAACATCTCATGTGCTTCACATCAGAACCAAAAACTTCTTCCACTCCTCTGTGTATTGCACCAGCACCATCAGCACCCACACACAGTGGTGCCCACTCCTTTCCAGTGGCTTCCTTGATTTTGGTCTTGATGAAATACAAGAAGACCTTAATCATATCAGTGCTCTCAGCACATGATATTTGCTGGGCAACCAGCCTTGTGTGGTTATTTCTGTCAATAACCACTGCCACCAGGAGTTTCATTCCTCCAGAGCATGCATTGTGCATGCCATCAATTTGGATGAAGTCCCCATAATCCAAGAGAAGAGGAATCTGTTCCCTGTGGATTGTGGGGATGGCCTCAACCATTCCTGATCTGTTTTTTAATATTTCACAGAACAGGCCTTCATCCTTCAAGACATGGAGATTATGGAGGAGATGGCTACTCATAGCCTGGCTTGTTGTCAAGACAACTTCATCCTCCACAACTCTTCCAAATCTTTCCTCCTGACCTTCTTCTCCTTCTTCAAAAGGCTGCCACCACATAATGACCATAGGCATCCTTGCAAAAGGAAGCTCAAAAGGAACATGTGGTTTCCACTCCCTTCATCTTCTGTGTGTGGCATTTGATCACATAAGTGCTGGTTTGTGTGAATTTTAACCAAGGAATAAACATTCGCATGGTTTTATTCACAACAAGCACAGCAACTGTCATGGATGTGAATGCAAATCCACCCAAGAAGGCCCAACACTCCTTCCACATCTTTCTGTTCTCCTCGGACTCCAGCACACACTCCCAGTACAGCTCTGCCCCATTTGTGACATTATCCCAATCGTGGGATATGTCATGGCCATTGTATATAACTTTGGCTCTTGGGACAAAACCAACATCCACCTCCGAGGCGTCCTTAATAATTCTTTTCTCAAATTCCATTTTTTTTTCGTTTATTTCGTTGATTATACTTTGTTTGAACCCTTGTAATGCATTTATACAACAATCACTAAGTGATATGTCCAATATTACTTTTTTCCCTTATGTTTTCATTCACTACAACATTTTTTTTCTGAACACTGGCCACCATGGAACCACCAGCAGCCGCAGATAACTGATCGGCAAGAC